>JAUVCS010000243.1 GCA_030590745.1 Desulfuromusa sp. | reverse complement strand
TGGCGGGCTATCTGTTTGCCGGTGGGCTCTGGCAGATACAGACCCTTTTGGTCACGGTCGGGGTTGGGCTATTGGCAGCGGGCTGTTCTGCCCTGAATCAATGGCAGGAACAGGATCTGGACATCCGCATGGAGAGGACGCAGCAACGTCCGCTACTAACAGGCAAACTCTCCCCGGCAGCGGCATAGGTACTGGCAGCGTTGGCGATAAGTTGTGGTTCTCTGTTGCTATCTTCTCTCTCGGGGAGCATGCCTCTGTTACTCGGATTGCTGGCAGTCATCTGGTACAACGCTATTTATACCCCGCTAAAGCGCCATACCCCTTTTGCAGCGATCCCAGGTGCAATCTGTGGTGCGTTACCACCGTTAATCGGCTGGACTGCAGCAGGGGGAGCATTGATCACGCACAAATCATTGATCCTGGCCGGAACCCTGTTTGTCTGGCAGATTCCTCATACCTGGCTACTTCTCTGTCGTTACCGTGATGATTTGCAGCGCAGCGGCCTGCCAAATATTTTCAAGTCGATCCCGACACAAAGACTACTGAGAATCAATAACTGCTGGCTGACAAGCCTGTTTCTCTGCTATCTGCTCTTTCCTCTATTTAACTTTATCCAAAGCCAGGCCCTGATCTATTTTTTCATTTCTGGTCTTTTTATAATTTTTATAGCAATGCTCAGAAAACCTGCTGATATCAAAAAAACTGGCTCTGTCATGCAGGCGTTCCACCTCACCAACATTTCTATGGCACTGCTGCTCACGGTCCTCATTCTGGATAGATTTATTATTTAGTTGCGGGCTACTGCTGGAGAGCAATCATCTTTTCGATTGAGAAGCAGCATACCAGCCTGAGCAGCGATTGTTACTTGCGATCTCATCAGTCATGGAGATACCACCACTCCCCTCAAAAGACTTTTCAGCCGGAAAAATTATAATAATTAGAAGAAAGAGTATAAACCAGACCATTTCAATATTCTATGAAAGGGAATGTTATCTCCCCGATTCAGGTAAGATCGTTTTTTCCTGCGGAACAGGGTGAAAAAATGAATTTACAGAAGAGATGTTACACCACCAAAATTCTTCTCTATCTTGCAAAACTGCTGCAGATAAGGCACTCTTCCCTCTGTATCTGTTTTTTGAACCATTTCAACAACTCTCCATTTTTACACAGGAGGTGACATGCAACATTTTGCCCTGACTATTATCGGTCGTGACCGGCCCGGGATCGTTTCGCAGGTCACCGAAATCCTCTTTCAAGGTGGTTTTAATATTGCCGATTCCAGTTGCTCGATTCTCGGCGGGCAATTCTCGATGATCCTGATCATCTCCAATCCTGCAATTTCCACCAAAGAAGAGTTCAGCGATACCTTCAGTCCGCTGGAAGAAAGTAATCTTTCAGTCTATATCCGTACCCTGAAACCCGGGGGAGAGATTCGCTCTGAGTTAGAAGGTGAACTTTGTATGATCTCAGTGTACGGAGCAGACAAACCCGGGATCGTCTACCAGGTTGCCAAAGAACTGGGTGATCGCAGCATCAATATCACCGACCTGAACACCAAGCTCGTCGGCGACCAGCAAAAGCCTGTCTACGTGATGATGCTGGAAGCGATGTTGCCCGAAGATACCGAAATTGAAGAAGTGGAAAGCTGGATGGAAGATCTGAAACAGAGGCTTCAGGTTGATATTTCGGTCCGTTCACTGGTTGTCATGGAGCTGTAATTCCGATGGCTGTTAAAGAAGTCCTTATCTATCCAGATTCCCGCTTAAAGGAAAACTGCGCACCAATTATCAGCTTTGATGAATCGGCAAAACAGCTGCTGCAGGATCTCGTCGATACCATGGTCGATGCCGGACATTCTGTCGGCATTGCTGCTCCGCAGCTCGGGGATCTTCGCCGTGCCGCTGTGGTGGATGTCTCCAAAAGTAAGCTGGGGAAAAAACAGGAGAATCACGGTCTGCTGCAGATGGTCAACCCGGAAATCATTGAAAAAGAGGGACGCCAGATCGTTCGCGAAGGGTGTATGTCAGTCCCAGAATATACCGGCAACGTGACTCGATCTGAGTCAATTATCGTTCAATTTCTCGACCAGAACCAACAACTACAGGTACTCCGCTGCGAAGGATTTGAAGCGATTGCAATCCAGCATGAACTGGATCATCTCGATGGACTTCTTTTTCTGGATCGGGTCTCAAGTTTGAAGACCGATCTTTTCAGGAGAAAGCAGAAATAGACTGTCGACCCTCGGGGTTCCCGGCACTCGGAGAAATAAGTAAAGTGTCGCCTGAACTCCTCTTCATTGCCCATCATCGCAAACGCAAAGAAAGATTAGTGAACATTTCTGGATCAAAGGAGATTAGATGAAAAAATTACTCGCTGTTTTGCTTGTATGTGCCTTTTTGGGGTCGGCTTCTCTTGTTTTAGCTGCACAACACCATGATCAAACTATTCACGTTACTTGCAGCTATTGTGGAATGGATCGCACCAAGTTTGCCCACAGCCGGATGTTGGTCGAATATGAGGATGGCGGAGAAGTTGGCACCTGCAGTATTCACTGCATGGCCCTTGAATTTGCCAATGCAATTGATCGAATGCCAAAA
>JAUVCS010000234.1 GCA_030590745.1 Desulfuromusa sp. | reverse complement strand
CAGGAGATGGATTATCGGGTCAATTGTTTGCCGACTCTATTTGGTGAGAAGGTGGTTCTCCGACTGCTGGATAAAAGTAACCTGCAGTTGGATATGACCAAACTTGGATATGAAGAGAAAGCGCTGGAATGGTTTAAAAAGGAGATTCATAAACCTTTCGGGATGGTTCTGGTCACCGGTCCAACCGGGAGTGGTAAAACGGTTTCACTCTATTCGGCTCTTTCTGAGCTAAACAAGGTATCGGAGAATATTTCAACAGCTGAAGATCCGGTGGAGTTTAACTTTGCCGGGATTAACCAAGTCCAGATGCATGAAGAAATTGGTCTTAACTTCGCTGCGGCACTACGAGCTTTTTTACGTCAGGATCCTGACATTATTATGATTGGTGAAATTCGTGACTTTGAGACAGCAGAGATTGGGGTTAAAGCGGCTCTAACTGGACACATGGTGCTGTCAACCCTGCATACGAACGATGCCCCCAGCACGGTGAATCGTCTCTTGAATATGGGAATTGAACCGTTTTTGGTTGCTTCGGCAGTGAACTTGATTTCAGCACAACGGCTTGGTCGCAGAGTCTGCTCCGAGTGTAAAGAGCCGGAAAATCATTCTAAGAATGCCTTGATTTCTGCCGGTGTTCCAGAAGATCAGATTGGCAAGTTTACAACTTACAGGGGGCGGGGTTGTGCTCTCTGTAATGATACCGGCTACAAGGGGCGAATTGGTGTTTACCAGGTTATGCCAATGTTTGAAGATATTAAAGAAATGATTCTCTCGGGAGCGAATACTGCTGAAATTAAACAGGAATCGATGCGGCTTGGGGTTAAAACCATGCGTCAATCAGCTTTGAGTAAGCTTATGGAAGGTGTAACAACTTTAGAAGAGGTGCTCCGTACAACTGTAGGCGATGATTAGTTAGGACTCTATAGCAGATTGTTCAGTATAAACTGAAGGTAAAGCTTCTACTTAAATAAACATAAGGGGACTTTTATGGCTAATATGCATCAATTGCTTAAATTGATGATTGAGCAGGGTGCTTCAGATTTGCACATATCGACGGGGACAACGCCACAGATCAGGATTGATGGAGAGATGACCTCTACTGATGGAGCTGATTTAACCTCCGCGGAAACCAAACAGCTTTGTTACAGTGTTTTGACCGATTCACAAAAGCGCACATTTGAAGAAGAGAATGAATTGGATCTTTCTTTCGGTGTTAAAGGTCTTTCCCGATTCAGGGGAAATATCTTTGTACAACGTGGGGCGGTTTCCGGTGCTTTTCGTGCTATTCCATTTGACATCAAAAGTTTTGATGATCTGAACCTGCCGCCAGTTGTCCGGAGTTTGTCAAAAAAACCCCGTGGGCTGGTTTTGGTGACAGGTCCAACTGGAAGTGGCAAGACAACGACACTTGCGGCAATCATTGATGCAATTAACTGTGAACGAAGCGAACATATTATCACCATCGAGGACCCGATTGAATATCTCCATCCACATAAGAAATGTCTGGTTAATCAGCGGGAAGTCGGGGCAGATACCGATTCTTTCAAAAAAGCATTGAAGTATATCTTACGCCAGGATCCAGATGTGGTTTTATTGGGGGAATTGCGTGATATTGAAACGATTGAAGCTGCTTTAACTATTGCCGAAACAGGTCACCTCTGTTTTGCAACGCTACATACTAACTCATGTGTACAGACAATGAACCGAATTATTGATGTGTTCCCTGACACTCAGCAATCTCAGGTGAGAACCCAGCTTTCGTTTGTTTTAGAGGGGGTTATGTCACAAACTTTGATGCCGCTGGCAAGCGGTAACGGGCGGGCTATGGCTCTGGAAGTTATGGTGCCAAACCCGGCAATCAGAAACCTGATTCGAGAGGATAAAATTCATCAAATTTATTCACAGATGCAGATCGGACAGGATAAATTTGGTATGCAGACGTTGAATCAGTCCCTGTTTTTGCTGGTTCATTCGCGGCAGATAACACAAGAGGCTGCGATGAACCGATCCCAGGATCTGGATGAATTAAAGCAGATGTTTGCCAATCCGAATGCTATTTTATCGCGGAAAAAAACCATTCAACCTGGGCGAAAATGATAGTTTGATCATTTAACCATGTAAATATAGATGGAAAGGGGTAGACCATGCCAACATTCGCTTGGACAGGTCGGGCACGAGACGGAAAAAGTACCAAAGGAACCATGGAGGCGGCCAGTGAAGCGGTTGTTATGGCCAGCTTACGTCGTCAGGGGGTTCAGGCAAATAAAATAAAAGAGGCCGGCAAGGGACTCAACGTAGAACTGAATATCGGCTTTCTGAAACCCAAGATAACAACCAAGGATATTGTGGTTTTTACCCGTCAGTTTGCGACCATGATAGATGCCGGGTTACCCCTGGTTCAGTGTTTGGATATCCTCTCTTCACAGCAGGAAAATAAGACCTTCAGGGAGATTCTCTTCAAGGTCAAAGAAGATGTGGAATCGGGAGCAACTTTTGCCGATGCCCTTAGAAAACACCCAAAAGCGTTTAATGAACTCTATGTTAACCTGGTTGCAGCCGGTGAAGTTGGCGGTATTCTCGACACCATTTTGAACCGCCTGGCGGCCTACATTGAAAAAGCATTAAAGCTGAAAAAACAGGTTAAAAGTGCTATGACCTACCCGGTTACAATAATCAGTATTGCTTTTGTTGTTATTGCAGTCATCTTGGTTTTTGTTATC
>JAUVCS010000249.1 GCA_030590745.1 Desulfuromusa sp. | reverse complement strand
CTAATCCTATCCTTTAATTCTGGCCCTTTTGCCTGCTGTCTGCGTTGCGCCTCTTTGGTTTAACGCATGCTAGGCCTTCATCGGCACGCCTTGACAGCAACCAAAATGTCTCAGAATTATACGTCACGATTAACCGCACGGAACACTAGTCAAATTGAGATTACGTTATTGCTATTACAACTGCAAGAATTCTTGACTAGATTTGTTGATAATCACCGTTTATGGCTGAGTGATTGTGAACAGCGAAGTTTTATTGTTGAGCTGTCTGTTGATTAAAGAAAATCTCCTGTTATAGTATTGGTGATTCTTTATTTATGCCGCAAGCCTGTTGAATTTCTTACTTTTTTATTTTGGAAGAATATGAGTCTCAGCTTAGAGGAAATAATTGATCTGGACGACCTGCAGGCGTTAATGCATTTTTTCTATGAAGCAGCAGGGATTTCAGTTGGAGTGATGGATGCTGATCGGAACTGGTTGGTGTCCATTGGTTGGCAGAAGATTTGTACTGATTTTCACCGCCTTAATCCAGAGAGTCGAAAAAACTGTATATTGAGTGAAGATAGAATTCAGGAATATCTGGATTCGAAGGAATACCTCACTTATCCCTGCCCGAATGGCCTCATTGAAGTTGCCATCCCCATTCTGCTTGACGATGTTCCCCTTGGTTACTTTTTTCTTGGACAATTTCTCCATCAACCTCCCGATCACGATTATTTTCGTCGCCAGGCGCTAGCGTACAACTTCGATATAGATGCTTATCTGCAAGCTTTGGAAAAAGTTCCGGTGGTTTCTAAGCAGAGAATCGACTACCTGATGAAATTTTTTGTCCGGTTTTTTGATTTATTAACCAGAATTGGCTCTGAGAATCAGCAACGTCAGCGGGTAGAACTTGAGATTCAACAAGCCAGAGAGCAACTGGAGACCAGGGTAGAAGAAAGGACTCATGAATTAAATCGTGCCTTGATTGACGTGGGAGATCTTGCTGCACAGTTAAATGAAAGTTTGAAACGAGTTGAGGAGCTGGCTGAGACTGACACCTTGACAGAAACCTATAATCGCCGCAAGTTTGATGAGATTGTTATCAAGGAACATCACCGTGCTGAACATGGGGAGGCTCCATTTTCCCTGATTATGTTTGATATTGATCACTTCAAAAAGGTTAAGGATAAATTTGGACATAGCACGGGCGACCAGGTTCTTAAGCACCTTTCCCGGTTGATACGTGGGTTGGTGCGTCAGGGTGATCTGTTAATCCGTTGGGGGGGGGAAGAATTTTTGATTCTGTTGCCCGATACTCAACTTGAGGAAGCGGGACCCTTTGCAGAAAGGATCCGGCAGGAGGTAGAGCAGGAACATTTTACAGAGATTGGATCGCTTACTATCAGTCTTGGTGTTGCTCAATTCCGTAAAGGGGATAGTACCGATGCTCTGTTGAAGCGGGTTGACAATGCTCTCTATCAAGCTAAGCAGGAGGGGCGGAATCGGGTTGTTCTATGCTCAAAATTGTGATTTTACTCGAATAATGATATTCTTCGCAGAGACAACCTCCCCGTGGAAATAACAGCTGATATAGAGGAATCTGGCAGATGAAATACTTCCCCCAAATAATTTTGTTAATAACCCTTACCATGATTGTTTTTTCTGTTGAGGGTTATGCTGCCTCTGCCTCTGAACTGAATGCCAAGGCTGATGCCTCATTGAAAGAGCTTTATGCCAAGACCGCAGCAGCTCAATCTTTGTCGAAAAAATCTGTGGGCAAACTGATTTTTCCTGCCGTCTATAAAGCGGGCTTTGGTATTGGTGGTGAATACGGGGAAGGGGTTCTCCGAATCAAGGGGAAAACGGTAGATTATTATTCGACTGCTGGGGCCTCAATCGGGTTTCAACTTGGTGCCCAGAAGAAAAGTATCATTCTGCTATTTATGACCCAATCAGCGCTGACAGACTTCCGTAACAGTCAGGGGTGGGAAGCTGGAGTCGATGGCTCTGTCGCTATCGCTGAATTTGGCGCTGGCAAGGACTTTGATACAAGAACGGTCACCAGCCCCATCATCGGTTTTGTTTTCAGCAATAAAGGCCTTATGTACAACCTCTCTCTAGAAGGGTCAAAGATGACAAAAATCAAGAAATAAGGTTGTTTTAAAAAAAACAAAGAAAATGTTTTCTGCCAGTAAAGCCCGTAGATCAAATAGATCTGCGGGCTTTATTTTGACCATTACTCTGCCGACGGTGCCGCTTTAAATGGGACCAGCAGGATTTGGATGCGCCGATTCTGAGCCCGACCTGCAGCCTCTTCGTTGCTGGCAACTGGATGATATTCGCTGTACCCGGCGGCAATTAAACGCGCTCCCTGCAGGCCAACCCTTTTCTGTAGAAAATGGACAACGCTGGTGGCCCGAGCAGTTGAAAGTTCCCAGTTAGACGGATAGAGTTCTATCAGTCGGCTGCTGATTTGAACGTTATCTGTGTGTCCAGAAATTTGTAATGCTCTATCTGGAAAATTGCTCAGCAC
>JAUVCS010000185.1 GCA_030590745.1 Desulfuromusa sp. | reverse complement strand
TTGCAGGATGCGATTAAATCGCTCAGTCGGATGATGCACCGGGGCGCGATTGCCGCTGATGGAAAATCCGGAGATGGCAGTGGCCTCCTCTGCTCAATGCCGATCCGCTTCATGCGCAAGGTTGCCGAAGAAAATGGCATCTCTCTCCCCAAGCAATTTGCCGTTGCCACACTATTTCTCAGCGATCCGAAAAAACAATTACAGTTATTTCAAGACCAGTGTGAAAACAACGATCTTAATATTTTGTTCACCCGGGTTGTCCCTCTCGATACTGACGCTCTGGGTGAATACGCGCTGCAAAAACTACCAAATATTGTCCAGGTATTTGTAACTCCGGCAGCACTGATTGCAACCCATCGCTTTGATGCCCTGATCTACCTGACCCGAAAAGAAGTAGAGCATCAACTACACCAGGACCCTGACTTTTATATTGCCAGTTTTTCCAGCACTCTGGTCTCATATAAGGGGCTGGTGATGCCAACCTATATTGAAAAACTGTTCCCTGATCTGCAGAGTGATATTTTTGAAATATCCTTCGCCATGTTCCATCAACGTTTTTCTACCAATACCCTGCCACAATGGAAACTGGCTCAACCTCTGCGAATGATTGCCCATAATGGCGAGATCAATTCAATCCAGGGAAATCGTTTCAAGGCTCTCAATAAATTCACCGATGCTGTAAGTCCTATGTTTTCACCAGCTGAACTTGAGAAAATCCTGCCCATTATGGAAAATGGTGTCAGCGACAGTGCCAATCTTGACAATATGCTCGAATTTCTCCTTGCCAACGGGGTTGATTTCTTTAAAGCGATCCGTGCTCTAATTCCTCCAGCTCGCCATAATGTTGCCCATATACCAGCAAAACTACGGGCTTTTTACGAGTATACCTCCGCATCTTTTGAGCCTTGGGACGGTCCGGCGGCCGTCAGTCTGACCAATGGTCGCTACATTGGCTGCGTGCTGGATCGCAACGGTTTGCGTCCTGCAAAATATATTATTACCACCGATGACCGCCTCTTGATCAGCAGTGAGTATGGGGTTCTTGATACACCACCGGAGATGATCCGTGAACGTGGTCGTTTACAAAGCGGGGAAATGATCGCTGCCGATCTGAATCAGGGGGTCATTTTTTATCCAAAAGATATCGATCGCTATCTGATGGAATCGCAACCCTACAACCACTGGCTGACCGAACATACCTACTATCTGCAAGAATTTATTGAACGTCAGTTTGAAGATCTCAGCGATTATCGCTACCCCGAACTGGACAAACTACAACGCTATCACAATATCACCACCGAAATTGTCGATCTGGTGATCAGGCCAATGATGAAAGAGGGTAAAGAACCGGTCGGGTCGATGGGGGATGATTGTCCCATTGCCGCTTTTTCAGATCAGCAGCGGAATTTCTCCGACTTTTTCAAACAAAAATTCGCCCAGGTCACCAATCCCCCGATCGATTCACTCCGTGAAAAAGTAGTGATGTCAACCACGATCGGTTTTGGCGGCATCGGCAATCCACTGATCGAAACCAAGGATCGGGCAAAACGGCTGAAAAGTATTTCACCGATTCTTTCCTACGATATTTTTCAGGCACTCCTCTCTTTTGGGGATCCGGAACTCCCCCGCTACGAAGCTTGCTACAAACATCAATCTTTCCAGACCGGGTTTGCGCAGAATTTACAAAAATCACTGCACCAACTGGGGAAAAAGGTCGTTAATGCCGTACGAGATGACGGTGTCCGGATAGTGATCCTGGACGACCGGGTGCTCTCTGACAAACAAAAGTTGATTCCGATGGCAATGGCGCTCGGCTATATCAATCAACAATTGCTGCAAGCGAAACAACGCCAACATGTGACGATTGTTGTCTGCACTGGTGAAGTTATGGAACCCCATTCAGCTGCGGTGCTGGTTGGCTATGGCAGCGTCGCTATTTATCCCTGGCTGCTTTATGCGACAGGTTTGGAACTCGGTGAAAAACACAACCGGTCAACCAAGGATATCCGCGAATCCTTGAAAAATATTTATACGGCCCTGACCAAGGGAATCCTCAAGGTGATGTCAAAAATGGGGATCAGTACAGTTTCCAGCTATCGTAATTCGGCACTGTTCGATGTTATTGGTCTAAGTGAAGAATTGGTTGAGAGTTGTTTCAAAGGGTCTGTGGCATTAATTCCGGGACTTAATTTTATTGACCTTGAAGAACGGATTGAGAAAACTCACCGCAAACATTTTGTCGAAAACTTCATGCAACCGGTTTACCCATTGGAAATTGGCGGTTTCTATCGTGACAATCCAGGCTTTGAATACCATGATTTTAATTCACAGGTTGTCACCCAACTGCACCGTTTTGCAGAAGATCGCAGTCGAGAAGAGTATTTAAAATTCCGGGAAATGATCCACAATCGCGGCCCCCGATTTATTCGCGATACCCTGGCATTTGAGAGCCAGAAGCAACCGATCAGCTTGGATGAAGTTGAACCGATTGAAGCCATTACCTGCCGTTTTGATTCTGCTGCCATGTCCCTCGGGGCACTCTCTCCGGAAGCCCATGAGGCTTTAGCGGAAGCGATGAATCAGCTTGGGGGTTCATCCAACTGCGGTGAAGGGGGAGAAGACTCTGCCCGGTTCAAGACTGTCCGCAACAGCAAGATTAAACAGGTTGCCTCGGGGCGTTTCGGCGTTACCCCCGGCTATCTGCGCAGTGCCAAAGAGATCCAGATTAAGCTAGCTCAGGGGGCAAAACCGGGTGAAGGGGGACAACTTCCAGGAGAAAAAGTCACCCAACTGATCGCAACATTACGCTTCACTATCCCGGGGGTAACCCTGATTTCACCACCACCTCATCACGACATCTATTCGATTGAGGATCTGGCCCAACTGATCTTTGACCTGAAGCAGATCAACCCTGAGGCAACTATCAGCGTCAAACTTGTCTCTTCTGAAGGGGTGGGAACCATTGCTGCAGGGGTCGCAAAAGCTTACGCGGATAAAATCATTATTTCCGGCAATGATGGAGGTACCGGTGCTGCTCCATTCAGTTCAATTAAATCCGCTGGAAACCCGTGGGAACTTGGGCTGAGTGAGGTTCACTTGAGTCTGAAAGCCAATAATCTACGAGAACTGGTGGAACTGCAAACCGACGGTGGTCTGAAGGTTGGCCGTGATGTGGTCAAGGCAGCGATGATGGGAGCAGAAAGCTTCGCCTTCGGCACCCCGTTGTTGGTGATCCTCGGTTGCAAAATTCTCCGGGTCTGCCACCTCAACCGTTGCACCGTCGGTATCGCAACCCAGGATGAAAACCTCCGCGCACACTATCGCGGCACCGTCGAAAAAGTTACCAGTTACTTGCGCAATATTGCTGAAGATGTTCGTGA
>JAUVCS010000180.1 GCA_030590745.1 Desulfuromusa sp. | reverse complement strand
GTTGCCATATCCGACTCGCATAAAAAAGTGTCCCCCTTCAAATTAATGGTGATGGCTTTATGGTCAAGCAGTCCGCTCCTTAGAGTATTGCTCTTGATTTTTTGCAACATCACCATAATATCGACATCATCACGACCCTCTTCGGCCAGGATTTCATGGGTAGCCGCGATACTGAGAACCTGATTAATACTTTCGTCAAAGGCATTTTTAGCCAGAGGATCATCAATCCTGCGGGCCTGAAGTTTCAACAAACTGGCAATCGTCTGCAGATTATTTTTTACCCGATGGTGAATCTCACTGATCGCCACCGTTTTCAAGACCAGCTCCCGCTCTTGCTTTTTCATGTCGGTCACATCATTAATCAACATCACCACACCGGTAAAATCTTCGTTCTTGTTCTTCACATAAGTATATTTGACATGGAAGATATAACGACCAACTTCCAGATCGTTTAAAATGATCTGCTTTTTATCCAAAATCTCGGCAAACTCCATTCCATGGAAGGTCATGTTGGAGAAACTAAGACCTTCCAGCGGTTCAAGGTAACCCAGATTTTTGTAAATTTTTTCAGCAACCGGATTTGCATAAGCACAGATTCCCGAACGGTTAAACATCAGAATGCCGTCGGTAACATAATAGGGGAGACTGTTGTCGCCTGATTGAGGACGGGTTCCCCGGGTAATTAACTGTTCGGTTGTCTGGGTTAAAATAGAGAGTTTCTCCTCTGCTTTAACACTCTTGGTCACATCTTTTTCGGCAATCAGTACAGCAATCACATCCCCTGCTGAATTTTTGATCGGTGATACACTTTGCCGGACATTTTTGTCTTCCTGAGTGACCCCGTGCATATCCATCGTCGGCATCCCGATTTCCAGCGTTCTGATCACCGCAGGCTCTTTACTCCGATGGGCAAATTTCCCGACCACCGACCCGAAATAAAGGGACCTTCCGCTTGAGGAACGATCTTGAGCAACAACAATCGCCTGATCCGGATCCTTGGTCCGACAATCGATAAACACATCTGAGTCGGTCAGCTCGGCAATACTCCCGAGACAGCTGGCAAATTTTTGAATCTGCTGAATATCAGCCTCATCCAGATCAGAATGTTGCTGGCAGAGAGAAACGAGCATCGACACCTCAATCACTGTTCAGTAATAGCGCCCTGGCAATATCTTTCATCGGCCGTCCCTTATCCATACTGATTTTACGGATTTTCTTGTAGGCAGCATCTTCACTCAGCTTTTCCTGAGCCATCAGAATTCCCTTGGCTCTCTCAATCAATTTACGCCCTTCCAACTCATCTTTAGCACGGCTGATATCGGCCCGCATTTGATCCATCTCCCGCCCTTTGGCAATTGCAACCTCAACCATCGGCAGGAGAGAATCTTCAGAAATCGGCTTCACCAGATAACCTTCGACCCCAATCTCCTTAGCTTGATCAACAAACTCTTTACCACTGTAGGCCGTCAGCAGCAGGACACTTCCGGCAAGCTGTTCTTCCTTGAGCAATTGTGCAACCTTTAACCCGTCAATCAGGGGCATTTTGATATCCAGCAAGGCAAGATCAGGATGGTGCTCCCGGCAAAGATCAAGAGCATCAAATCCATCACCTGCCTCACCAACAACCTCATAGCCCGCACCAACCAGGATCTCGTACATATTCAGCCGGGTAATAGGCTCATCATCAGCAATGACAATCTTGTATTTCATAAATTATTCCCTGGTGATAACAGCTCTGAGCAATTCAAGTCCGATATCTTCTGTCACGCTGGTTCTGATAATTTCATCGGTACCGGCCCGGCGGAGAAATTTCTCTGCCCGCTCTGGATGACTCATTTTTTTATCAACTTTGGTGATAATACCGATCATTCTTTTCTTGAACATCGATGCAAACTTCGGCGGGAAAACACTGTTGATTGCCGTAGCATCCTGCACCAGTGCAATAATGTTACAACTGACTGAAGAGGTCATCAACGCCGGATAGAGACGACGATTCTCTAAAAACTCTCCCGGCGAATCAACAAACATCCCATTAAATGTGATCGCCTGGGTTTTTCTATAAATAACATCCTCCCCCTGCAAGCTTTGAATCAGAGAGGTTTTACCGCTTCCCGTTTTGCCGATCAGTAAAATTTTATTCATCAACCCTCGCTATGAACGGGTGATCTCGGTTATGGCAAAATGGAGAACCGTTTCAAAAACATCCAGCACGTTGTTAATGGCCGCTTCAATACTCGCGACATCACCAACCAGAACAACCGCCCCACCAAACCGGTCAAGGAAACCAATCTCGACATCCGCTGCTTTAGTCGCAACATCGGCGGCAATAATAGCTGCCTCACCGGGAGTGATGGTTAATATGCCAATAGCACCAGTCACCTCTTCATCCAGACCAAGGCTCTGGCAAATGGCTTTTTGTGGGTTCGCAATAAGATGTGCCAACGTCAGCTGTTTACCCGGCACATACTCTTGAATCACGCGTTGTTTTTCTTCGGACACAATCAAGCCTAGTCAGTTCTGCAAAAGTAAAAAACCCGGGGCTTCACAAAAAAATGCCTGCGGAAACCGTTCATTCCCATGCAAGCATTCTTTGCCTTTGATCATACGCCGTTGCATGATCGTCCTTTATTGTATAGTGCAGTTCAATTATTACAGCAAGCGCTTTATACCGATGCACCCGCAGGAGAAATCTTTTCTCCCCTGCATAAAAATGCAGGGGAGAAAGTAACAATCCCTAACTGTAACGATATGGAACACCTGCTTTATTCATTACTTTTGAATACTCTTTAAAGATATTCACAACTTTTGCCGCTCTTGGGCTGATTGAAGACATATCATCCCAGAAGCTCTCTGAATCACTCACAACCTGATCCCACTCTGCTGCCGGAATGGTGGTCAATTCCATCTTCTTGCCGCCAACCCGCAACTTGGCTTCACCACCCCAGTACCAGACTTGACGGTAGTAGTGGGAACTATCCATGGAGAGTTTGAACAATTCCTGCAGATGTGGTGGAACTTTTTTCCAGCTCTTGCTGTTGGCAAAATAGGAACCGAACCAGGCCCCGGTCACGTTGTTCAACAGGGCATAGTTACAAACATCGGCCCAACCAACCTCGTAGGCTTCAGTAAATCCACACCATGCCACACCATCAAGCTCACCAGTTTGAATTGCGACCTCAATATCATCCCAAGGCAAGGTAACGGGAACCAGGCCGTAACGGGAGAGGAACTTACCCGCTGTTGGGACACCGAAAACCCGCTTGCCCTTCATGTCTGCGAGGCTGCGGATGGGGTCTTTACTGAAAATATGTAGTGGATCCCATGCGCCAGCACCGAGCCATTCTACGTTTCTGACTTCGTCATAAGCTTCCTGCCAGATCTCATTCAAACCATAATACTTGAACAGAAC
>JAUVCS010000053.1 GCA_030590745.1 Desulfuromusa sp. | reverse complement strand
AAAACGGTCACCGCTTTCGAGCTGGAGAATAATATTGACCTGCCGTGTGTCACGATTGACAAGAATTTGATGCTGTTGAAACTTGGCATCAAAATAGCCGAGATTTATTGCTCCTTTCAACAGTTCCGCCTTCCCCTCCTGGTAGATATCCTGACGTAGAATATCACCGACATGCAGTGGAAAAGACTCAAGCAGCTGGAGCAGCTCTGGAAAGGTGGCACCGGGACCGGTTAAATTCAGCTCAAGGGTGGAAATTTTCAGTGGCTGACCGGGTTTGACTTCAACGGTTAATTGATACTCCCCCTGATTGATCTCTTCGACCTGACTTTCGACCTGACTGTGAAAATAGCCGTAGGGTTCAAGACTTGCACTGACCAGTTCCGGCAATTGCCGCTGGTGGTAACTGAGCCAGTTCCTGTTGATTTTATCCTCACTGATCAGTGAGGCAGGGAGAGCCAGCGCCGATTCAAGAATTTTGTGTAACTTTTTGTCAACCCCCTGAATCTCTAAACGCAAAGATTTCGCACTGCTGGTCATAGGCAGCAAAAGAAGGGTAAAAAGTATCAGGTAGAATCGAAACCTCATTAAAATGAACGCCTTGATTACATTGCGAAAGTTATATAGAAGCATCTTCTGGGTTAACGTAGAGCGGTGAATGATAAAGGTAGGAATATCAAAGTTATTGCTTACTGTCTATTGTCAAATGTGGTGCCAGAATATGGTTCCAGATAGTGTAGCCAGCGGGGTTCAGATGTAACCCATCTACCGCAAACAGATTCTTGTCAGGAACCCCCTTTACATTGAGAAGGGGAGTGGCGGTATCGAGAAATATGCAGAGATCGCTGCTCTGGCAATAGTTTTTGATTGTGCGATTGGTTTCTGCCATTCTCTCCCACATTTTCCAGTGTAGTGGATTGGGTTTGATCGCTAAAAACAGCAGGATCGTATCAGGCAGCTCTTTTTTTATCCGGGTAGAGAAGGTTTTGAAATCGGTCAATATCTGCGCTTCATTTTTCTCCCCTGCTACATCGTTCTCGCCACAGTAGCAGATGATTTTAGCTGGGTTATATTGTTTGATGATAACTTCAAAGTGGTAATTAAGATCGGATATCTGGCTTCCCCCGAAACCACGGTTGACTACTGGTAAGCGGGGAAAAGCCTGAGCGGTTTTCCAGCGATAGATACTGGAGCTGCCAATAAACAGCATCGCCTGTTCGGGGTAACTGTTTTTAGCATCCTGCCAGGCAAACCGATTGATTTCTTTGTGCCAGCGGAGTGGATCCGGATCTGCAGTTTCTGCGGCAGCGTTCTGGCAGTACAGGGTGGGAAGAAGGAACAGCAGCAGCATGACTACCTGCAGAAATTGAAACCGTTTGTGTTTCGGTGGGGTATTTGTAGCTCTGGGTTGATGCTGCATCACTATGAAACTCCGAACTTCTCCAATGTTTCAGCTGGAGCTTGGTCAAAGTGGGAGAACTCCATCGTGAAACTGCCTTGCCCTTTGGTGGCACTGCGCAGTTCGGTCATATAGCCAAACATTTCCAATAAAGGGACGGTGGCGCGGATGACATCCTGTCCTGGACGGGAGGTAACCCCCTCAATCTGTCCCCGCTTCTGGTTTAAACTGCCCATAACCCGGCCGGTATAGTCAGAGGGGGCGATAAGTTCCAGAGCCATGACCGGTTCCAGCAGGGTCGGTTTGCCATTTTGCAATGCCCGGCTGATCGCTCTATTTATTGCTGCTGAGATACCAAGGTCGGTTGTCTTATTGCTGTTATAGGGTATTTCAACCAGGCTGAGTTGAAGATCGGTCAACGGGTACCCGGCAATTTGACCTGATTGACAGGCCGCCGCCAGATTCTTTTTAATCAATTCCGCCAGTTCTTTTGGCCAGTCCAGAAGCAGTTGCTCCGGGATGTCAATACTGATCCCACTTTTTCGTTCCGTCGGGTTAAGTCTTATTTTAACTTCACCATAGTGGGTTTTTCCATCAATTTCCCGTTCGAATATTTCATGTTGTTCTGTTGCACAACGAACTGTTTCCCGGTAAACAACTTGCGGTCTTCCAGTTTGAGTTTCAACCCCGAAATCACTTTTCAGGCGCTGAATAATCACTTCCAGGTGAAGTTCACCCATTCCGGTCAACAGTGTCTGTCCCGTTTCCGGATCTTCCTTGACCCGAAAGGTTGGATCTTCCCACTGGAGTTTCTCTAAAACTAGCGGCAGCTTGTCACGGTCGGCAACAGTTTTTGGCTCAACAGCCAGTGAGACGACCGGTTCAGGATAGTCAAGCCCAGCTAATTGCAAAGGCAGGTCGGGATTACTGATGGTATCCCCGGTCAGGATATTTTTCAGCCCGGTTGCAGTCACAATGTCTCCGGCAATCGCCTGCTGAATTCGTTCCCGTTTATGCGAATGCATCCGAAACAGCCGGGCAACTTTTTCACTTTCCCGGGTGCGGCTGTTGTAGACCACGTCCCCCGGCATCAGACTTCCGGAATAGATCCGCAGGTAGCTTAGTTTACGCCCTTCGTCAGCCAGAACTTTAAATGCCAGCGCACAGAGTTCTGCCTGTGGATCAGTGGTGACTTCCCATGATTCCTGATTGTCGAGTCGGATTGCTGTGGATGGTGGTATGTCAAGGGGTGAGGGGAGCAGGGCACAGATCGTATCCAGAAGCGGTTGAATCCCTTTATTACGCAGTGCCGATCCCAGCAGAACAGGATATAGTTGACAGCTGATAACCCCTTTCCGCAAGGCGGGAAGAATCCTTTCTGCGGCAATTGGCTTTCCATCGAGAAAATCATCGAGAATATGATCATCGAAATCTGCAGCTGCTTCGATAATCAGCTCCCGCTGCTGTTGTGTTATCTCACGTAGCTCCTCCGGGATTTCACCGGAGACTAAAGTCTGTCCCAGGTCATCTTCAGTAAAAAGAATGGTTTTTTCTGTAATCAGGTCGATCACTCCATAAAACTTATCTTCATCACCCAGCGGTAGTTGCAGCAGCAAAGGAGTGGTATCCAGCTGCTTGACCATCGATTCCAGGACCTGCTGATAATCAGCACCAATACGATCCATTTTATTGATCAGGCAGACCCGTGGCACCTGATAGCGGTTGGCTTGTCGCCAGACCGATTCACTTTGTGGTTGAACCCCGTCAACGGCACTGAAAATGGCAACAGCACCATCCAGAGCACGCAGGGAACGTTCAACTTCGATGGTGAAGTCGATGTGGCCGGGGGTATCGATCAGGTTGAAAGTGTAATCTTTCCAACGGCAGTTGGTGGCTGTGGCAGTAATGGTAATACCACGTTCCTGCTCTTGTTCCATCCAGTCCATGACTGCCATACCATCATGGACTTCACCCATCTTATGGATTTCACCGGCGTAGAACAGAATCCGTTCAGACACGGTGGTTTTTCCAGCATCAATATGGGAGATAATGCCGAAATTGCGAACCTGGTTAAGTTCAGGGTTTGCCATGAAATACCTTCCAAAATCTAAAATGATCCAGATCTGAGCTGCTGTAAATGTTCCTCTTCAAGTTGGTTTAAAGCGAAATATTCCCGTTCCAGCTCTTCAATATAAAAATGATCCAGACCACTGTTAGCCAAAAAATCATTACGCAAATCAATATTATTGTTAGCAATTATTTCAGGAAGAAGCTGCCGTAGATAGACTGCCTCTTTTTTGATATCGTGAATCACGGTTTGCAGCAGCTCGGGGTCAAGTTCTTTATTAATAACACCAATCCTCAATAGTTCATTATTCAATTCACTCCATAATTCATTTTGTTCACTTTGGGTATTATAGCGTGAATAGCGGGTGCGAATGTGATCTTTGGCGTGACTGAGGACAATGTTATACAGTTTCTCCCGACTGTCGATCATCTTTAGCTCAGCGGTTAACCTTTTGACTGTAGAGATCCCTGCGGCATTTTCCTCAAGCCCTTTTTCAAGGCAGACCAGCTTCTGCCGGCCAAAGCGTCCCAGGTAATGATTGGTGAAGATATCTTCAAAAAAAAGTTTCTGAAATAACCCTTTTGTCAGTTTGATGAATTCCTGACGACTGTTCAATAGACTATGGAGTATCTCTTCAGTTGGTTGGTAGCTTCCCATAAAGGCGATTTGGCTGATTTTTGTTGCCGTGCTGTCGTAGCGGTCAAAAAAGGTGATAATATAGGAGAAGTCCTCCAGCAACGAGATGGGAGCCCCGTCCCGAATTTGCTCATCGAATAACTGCCCGGTTTCCATAAGCAGCTTTTCAAAGCTGTGATCATGGTTGCGTCGGGCGTGTTGCTTAGCAAACAGAAGCTGAATCATGTCCCGCTGGCTAATTCCTCTACGCAGCAGCAGATCGTGGAGGATATCTCTGGCGATTGCGGTATATTCAGGTTCATAGACGATACTGTTGACCTGCGTTTTTAACTTTTCATCCAGTGCTGTCAACAGGGCAGAGGGAATTTCATTCCGCAGAGCGAGAGTTTTCAACCGGGTCAATCGAGCGTTTTGCTGATGGTTGATATCCCCCTGTAAATAACATTCAACCAGGACCTTTTTGTAATTATCAATAATGCGATAATTATCCCGGTGTTTGTACATCACATCAATGCGAATACGTTCACTCTGGTAGGGGTCTATCCCAAGGTTATCAGCCAGCTCCTGAAGGGCCGTTTGAGTATTGTTAGAAGTGGTGCTGGTGCGGTCCCGATAGTAGAGAGTTTGAAACTCTTTCTGAAAATGGCGGTGCTTGGTATCAGATAGCCGTAGCAGGTAGACGGTAGACTGTTCCGGAAGTTGGACCAGTAGCGATTCCGCCAGTTGAGAATCGTCCTGATGATTGAGATTGGAAATGCGTTTGAGAGCCTTCCCCAGGTAGCGAAGGATCTCTTCCTGTCGCAGTTGATGTGTTTGCCCTTCCAGACCACTGACAAAAAAGAAGTAATTATCAACAGCATGCCCCTGCAGGAAAATCTCTTCATAGCTCTGCTCAATATGGTTCCGCTGACTGATTTCCAGATCTCCCGCTTGATTGTAACCAGCACCAAGGAGTATCAGACGGTTGACGATCCCCTCTTTGCTCAAATCTGAGACCGGCTGATCCACACCGAACATATATTCACAAAATGTGCCGCCGGTTCCTTCCAGGCGTAACCCGGTTGGGCCAAGAAGAAGTTCGCTCCCCGGAGCAAAAAAACGGAGGTTATGATCAGCACTCTGAAAGAAATGATGATGAGCCGTTTTGCAACCGGCAGCTGTTGCAAAATACTCAATATCATTGTTGACTTTCCCGTGTAGTCTGAGCTCAGTGTTCATAATATTAGCTATTTCAGTGCTGGTGAATTCATAGAAAGATTAAATAACTGACCATCGTAAGCGAGATTGATCCCATCAGGTAATTGTTGATCATGGACCGGGTGATCAACTTCATGGCTCAGATGAGTGAGCAGGGTTTGCTTTGCCCCAATCTTTTGTGCCATTTCAATTGCCTGAGGAATGTTGAAATGGGTACTGTGTGGGGTAAAGCGTAAACCATCGAGAATTAATACCTCCAAACCATGCAGAAGATCAAGTGAACTTGTTGGAATAACGTTGCAATCGGTTAAATAGGCAAACGGGCCGCAACGATAGCCAAAGGCTTCCATGCGCCCATGTAGCATCGGGATCGGAACAATTTCCAGATCAAAAAGATCAACTGCTGCAGCTATAGGATGCAGTTCCAGTCGGGGAATGTAGCTGACCGGTTCTGATTTATCAAAAATATAGCTGAAACTGGTTCTGATGGTTGCAAGTGTTTGTTCTGACCCGTAGAGTGGGATCGGTTGTTTTGAGTGCAAATTGAAACCGCGCAGGTCATCGATGCCATGCATGTGGTCTGCGTGGCTGTGGGTGTAAAAAACCGCATCAATGTGTCTGATATCCTCCCGCAGCGCCTGTTGGCGCAGATCAGTTGAGGTATCGATCAAAATATTGTATTTTCCATAGCTGAGCAGAGCGCTGCAGCGGGTGCGCTGATTGTGGGGGTGATCGGAACGACAAACCGCACAGCGGCAGCCCATCACCGGGACGCCGGTACTTGTTCCGGAACCGAGGATCGTTATTTTGAGAGTTTTTGTCTGCATCATGAAGCCATAGAGAGAATAAAAACCATCCAATTAAGCTGGTAATTTAGCATTTTACTATGGCTGCAGACAACAATTGTTTGGGAAATATTGCAGATCAAAGTTGCTTGGTAAGAGGTCGTTATGGCAGAAAAAAATCGGTCTGAGATTAACAAGCTTTGCCGCCGCTGCATTCGCCAATGCAAACAGCCGGAGACGATTGTCATGCTTGACTGCCCCCGGTTTCAGCCCCGCCCGTTTAAATCGGAAGTGCTGAAATTTGAGCAGATGGATTTGTTTGATGA
>JAUVCS010000266.1 GCA_030590745.1 Desulfuromusa sp. | reverse complement strand
AATCGGTATCCTCCATGGCGGGAAGATTTTCACAAAAGCCGCCAACCTGCTCCAACAAACTACGCTGGAGAAAGAAACCCTGATCACCATGGATGGTTTCCGGGCGTCCCAGACGGGCTTTCCATTCATAAAAATAATACCCTGCCGAAAGAGAGTGATCCCCCCGTCGAAATTTTAGTGCGAAATGTCCTGCAACATTTTTTCTGCCAGCCAGGGAGAGGTAGCTTAACCCTTTCCGCAGGGCCGCAGGATCGGCAAAGCGGCTATCAATATGGAGAAATAATATCCATTCACCCGTTGCACTCTCTACCGCGCAATTCAGTTGTTGACCCCGTCCCGCCGCACATTGCCTGATTTTCAGTTCTGCCCAGTCAGGCTGTTGCTGTTGCAGCCATTCCCAGCTTCCATCAGTGGAGCCACCATCACAAATGACCAGCTCCAGAGTGATATCCTGCTGGCAGCTCAAATTTGCAAAAAACTCCACCAGTTGTGAACGTTCATTGAGAATCGGTACAATAAGACTGAGTTCTACTTTATCCATTTTATCAGTCGCCATTTTGGTTGAAAAAACCATTCACATCGGTCATACGTATGCTATGGTTAACAGAGTATTTTATACTATCGTTTGTTCTGAAAGTACCGTCAGAACGATAACTTTTTACACCTGACATAGCAAGGGGTTGAAGATGAGTGAAATCATTGATATCTACGCTCGTGAGATTCTGGACTCACGCGGCAATCCAACGGTAGAGGTCGAAGTTGCTCTGGAAACGGGCGTTATTGGTAGAGCTGCAGTACCGAGTGGAGCATCCACCGGAGAACGCGAAGCTCTGGAACTTCGTGATGGTGATAAAAATCGCTATCTGGGCAAAGGGGTCCTCAAAGCTGTCGAACATGTCAACGAGGTCATTGCCACAGAGCTGATGGGTTGGGAAGCCAGCGATCAGATCGGGATTGACCGCAAGTTGCTGGCCCTGGATGGGACCGAATTCAAGAGTAAACTTGGGGCCAATGCCCTGCTTGGCGTCTCCATGGCTTGCGCCAAAGCAGCGGCAGAAGATGCCGGTTTACCACTCTATCAATATATCGGTGGAGTCAATGCCAAGGAACTGCCCCTGCCAATGATGAATATCATTAACGGTGGCGAACATGCTGATAATAATGTGGATATTCAGGAATTCATGATATTGCCCGCTGGTGCCGACAGTTTTAAGGAAGCACTGCGGATGGGAGCTGAAATCTTCCATGCCCTGAAAAAAGTATTGAAAGGTAAAGGTTATAACACCGCTGTCGGTGATGAAGGCGGTTTTGCTCCAGATCTGAAGAGCAATGAAGAAGCGTTACAGATCATCGTTGAGGCCATTGAAGCTGCTGGCTATGAAGCCGGCAAAGATGTATTTCTGGCCCTGGATGTTGCTGCATCGGAAATTTATAAAGATGGCAAGTACAACTTTGCCAATGAGAAGCAGGCGATCAAAACTGCGGCAGAAACCGTTGCATTCTACGAAGATCTGGTTGATCGCTACCCGATCATCTCCATCGAAGATGGTCATGCTGAAAATGATTGGGATGGTTGGAAATTGATGACCGAGAAACTGGGGGACAAGATCCAGATCGTTGGCGATGACCTGTTTGTCACCAACACCAAAATCCTCAAAGAGGGAATTGACAAGGGAATTGCCAACTCAATTCTGATCAAAGTCAACCAGATTGGTACCCTGACAGAAACCCTGGAAGCAATTGAAATGGCCAAACGGGCTGGATATACTACGGTTATCTCCCACCGCTCCGGCGAAACGGAAGATACCACTATCGCTGATCTTGCAGTAGCAACCAATGCCGGTCAGATTAAAACGGGATCCCTGTGCCGGACTGACCGTGTCTGTAAGTATAATCAACTCTTGCGGATCGAAGATGAATTGGACGACACAGCTGTTTTTAACGGTAAAGGTGTTTTCTACAATTTATAGCAACACATAAACTCAGAAAACAGTTCGGGGGATGGAATTGATTCCATCCCCCGAATTTTATCACACCGGGTAAAGCAGATAACTGCTGCTCTTTTTTTCCCGTTTCAACTTTCCACTATCA
>JAUVCS010000196.1 GCA_030590745.1 Desulfuromusa sp. | reverse complement strand
CTCTATCCATTGCATCAATATCTGGCCGGGTGGCTTGGGGGGCGACAGATCAGCGCTGCAGTGCTGTTGATCCTGGCAAGTTTGCTGTTGCTCGGGGTTCCCACGGTTATGCTGGGAGGTTCTTTTGCGGGTCACATTCATGATGCTTATACCGCTTTTGAAAACCATACCCTCACCATTAAAGCGCCCGATCCTGCCGTCGCCGATTGGCCCCTTGTCGGTAAGCAGGTTTACAGCCTCTGGAATGATGCTGCCACTAATCTTCCTGAACTCCTGAAGAAAAACCATACGCAACTGACAGCTCTCTCAAAGAAGGTTCTTGCTGCTGCTGCCAATACAGCGGGTTCCGTACTGTTGTTTCTTGCGGCATTGCTCGTTGCCGGAATCATAATGGTTTACGGTGATTCCGGGGAGAAGGCCATGCAGCGTATTTCCAACCGGATGGTGGGTCCAGATAGAGGTCCGGGATTGCAAAAACTTACTGTTGCGACGATTCGTTCGGTTGCAACTGGCGTTATCGGTGTAGCATTCGTTCAGGCGTTGTTGCTGGGGCTCGGTTTTCTCGTTGCCGGTATCCCGGCAGCCGGTGTGTTGGCGGTTCTCGTTATGCTTCTGGGTATCATGCAACTCCCTGCCAGTATTATTTCGTTGCCTGCAATCGCATATATCTGGTGGTCCGGTGACGCCTCAATGACCGGCAATATTCTCTATACCATCTACCTGCTCGTGGCCGGGATGGTTGATAACGTCCTCAAGCCGCTGCTCCTTGGTCGTGGTGTGGATGCCCCCATGCCGGTGGTTTTGCTTGGAGCTTTGGGTGGTATGGCGACGGGCGGTATCATTGGCATGTTTGTCGGTGCTGTATTGCTCTCTGTCGGCTATCAGATTTTTATGGAATGGGTTAATAATGAAGCAGCGAACTCCACCGTTCACGAAGCTGGGTCAGTTCTCAAGCAACTCTGATTGAAGCCGCAGGCTCCGGTGAGAAAGCTGGCGCGGTTGTGCGTACGCTGATCGAGCTGGTTCAGCCGTTCCGGTGGTAGTTGTATGCCCCGGAAAGAAAGGAATTAAAATCAAGAAGACGAAAGACCTTTTTAAATATCTGGATTCAGGGGTGTCCGGTCAGGAAATTGCAGGTTTTGCATCTGGCATAAAAATCCCCCTCAATCCCCCTTTTTCAAAGGGGGAAGTTTTAAAAGGCCGGGGGAGATTCGAAAATCTGGATTAGAAGAAAATGACGATGAATGGATGAAGTTGTATCCCGTTATTCACATTCACTGGATAAACACGAAAAGGAGAATGTTTTATGCTGAAACGAAAAGTATTGATTGGTTTTATCGGATTGTTGCTGGCTTTTCAGCTACCGTTTGCCACTCCGGCTTTTGCCGCAGGGGGAACTGTCGATGCTGAAACGGTTGCCAGACTGGAAGGTCTGATCAAGGCGCAACAACAGCAGTTGGAAATGCAACAGCAACAGCTAGAAGCGTTACAACAACAGGTGGGACAATTCAAACAAACGGTGACCGAGACCCAGGTTCAGGCCAGGGAAGCCAAGGCAGTTGCCGATGAGATGAAGATCGCCAATCTTGATCCGGTGAAGAAAGCCGTCACTTCCGGGTCGGAGAAGGTCAAACTTGTTCTTTCGGGCCAGGTTAACCGAGCCTTGAACGTCGTTGATGACGGGGATAATACCGAAGCCTACTTTGTTGATAACAGTGCCAGTGGCAGTCGCTTCCGGCTGGTTGGTGCCGCAAAGCTGGATGACGATTTGACCCTCGGCACAAGAATAGAACTTGGATTTTCTCCGAATACATCCTCACAGGTCAGTCAGGACGATATGGCGAGTGGTGACTCTTTCGATCAACGCTATGCGGATATTTCACTCGACAGCAAGCGCTACGGCAAGATTTTTCTCGGCAAGGGTGATACCTCCTCGAACAACAGTGCCGAGGTCGATCTGTCAGGAACCGATGTGGTTCAGTATGCCAGTATTGCCGATATTGCCGGAGGGATGGAGTTTGTCGAGTCCAGTGGTGATGATTTGTCGGGGATCAGGGTTTCTGACGCGTTCAAAGATTTTGATGGCTTGAGTCGTAAGAGTCGAATCCGTTATGACACCCCGACCTTCTATGGGGCTCATCTCTCAACCTCATGGATCAGTGACAAGCGCTGGGATGCTTCCGCATGGTGGGGTGGAAAAGGTTATGGTTTTAACGTTGTCAGCGCCGCAGCTATGGCTTACATCAATACCGAGAAAAATGGCGAGGATTCAGACTGGCAATATGATGGTTCCTTTTCCATCCTGCATGAGAACACCGGGCTGAACCTGACTTTCTCTGCCGGTAAACAGGACGTGGATAACCAGGGTGATCCATCCAATGTCTGGGTTAAGGGTGGCTGGAGAGCCGATCTTGTCGATTACGGCACAACCTCTTTTGGTATCGATTATGGTAAATCAACCAATCTTACGACTGCCAAAGATGATGGCTATTCGGTTGGTGCAACGGTGGTTCAGGTCTTTAACGATTATGGTGCAGAGTTCTATGCCCAGTATCGGGTTTTCTCCCTCGATAATGATGATCGGAATGTCGAGGACATTAATGTCGCCACCATCGGTACCAGGGTTAAATTTTAGTGGACTGGTTTAAGTTGATCCGCCGCAATATTTTTTGGCTTCTGCTGTTGCTGATTATTTCCAGCTGTTCTGGAATGGAGCCTTATGCGCCGGTCAATCATCGTGAAGAAGGCCCGGAGAGCGGACTGTTCTCCGGGCCGGATGGCGATTTTGTTATTTATCGAAAAACCGAGGAGAAGAGTGTTGATAGTGACTCTGAGTCGGACTCTGCCAAGGTGAAAAAAGAGACCCCGGCGACTTTGAAGCAAGATTGAAAACAGGAACAATATCAAGTTGCAGTAAACTCGTAAGGTCTTAAATTTTGTTTTGAACTGTCGACTCCCGTGTGACGCAGCTGGAATGGAACCGTTGATTTGAGAAAAAGAGCGGCAAATGTTTGAAGGCGTAGCCTGAGTTTTTGCCGATCCTCAAATAACTGTTCCATGGAGGTAACCCGCCGTCGCCGAAGGCTATGACGGGCAAGGAGGTCGGGCACCTTTTTCTGCATACTCTTTTGTGGTGTACAAAAGAGTATGGCGACGAGCGGGGGCGAAACCCCGCGACCTTGAAGCTGGTAACCCGTTATCTGGGGACA
>JAUVCS010000079.1 GCA_030590745.1 Desulfuromusa sp. | reverse complement strand
GGTCGGCCAATAATTGTAATAAATCCAGATACAAATTTTTCTTCCTGCATAAATTTATTTTGTCTCTCTTAATAGTGGGTGATCCAATGCGACCGCTGCCGCTTTCTGTTCAGCATTTTTTTTACTGCTGCCGCTCCCTTTACCTAGCAATTTTCCTGAGAAAAAAACTTCCATGGAAAAAATCTTTTGATGATCAGGACCGTCAACCTGCGCTAACCGATATTCTGGAAGATGACCATACAGTGCCTGCAAACGTTCCTGCAAACAAGTTTTATAATCACTGCCATAGCGTAGTAGAGCCGATTTTTCGATCACGTCACGAAAGACCTTCTCCACCACCTGACTTACCAGAGCAAAGCCACCCTCCCGATAAATAGCCCCCAAGATCGCCTCCAGGGCATCTGCAAGCAAACTCGGCTTTTCACACCCCCCACTCCTCTCTTCCCCTTTTCCCAAGCGGAGAACTGCCCCAATTTGCAACTGACTTGCAATTTGCGAGAGACCCCGTTCGCTGACAACTTCGGCACGGATCCTGGTTAGCCCCCCTTCCGGGATATCTGGATAGTGATTGAAGACCCAATCACTGACAGCCAATTCAAGGACCGCATCGCCAAGAAACTCCAGGCGCTCATTGTGAGGGACAAATTCAGCCTGTTCGTTGCTGAAGGATTTATGGGTCAATGCCTGAAGCAGCAACTGCCGATCAGTAAATGTATAACCGATCATTGTCTCCAGATTGTTGAGATAATTTTCCATCTTCTCTCCGTACAAGGATTAACTTGCGCGGAGTATAACCAAATCGGTGAAGCAGTTCAATAACTTGCACATAAGTATCCAGCTATTTACCTTGATTCATTTCTCACCGTTTCTCTATAATGGTGCTATTCACCTGAACTATACGAGTTAGCAACCATAATATATAGCAGATAACATGACCTTTGACGCAATAACCGGCCATCAACAACAGAAAAATATCCTGCTTCGTGCTCTCAGCAGCCAGAGGGTTGCCCACGCCTATCTTTTTGAAGGACCGGACGGGATTGGCAAAAGGATGATGGCACTGGCTTTTGCCCGGGCTCTTTTCTGTCAAAACGGTACCGGTTGTGGAGAGTGCCCCGCCTGCCTAAAGGTCGCGAGCCATAATCATCCTGATATTCACCTTCTTGAAGCCAATGGTGAAGCTCTGAAAATTGCCCAGATCCGCTCTTTACAACAGGAGCTTTCGCTCCGTCCGCTGGAGGGAAAATATAAAGTTTGCCTGATTGACGGCGCCGAAAATTTCACGACTGGTGCGGCAAATGCACTGTTGAAAACGCTGGAAGAACCACGGCCGGGAACCCTGATTATTCTATTGACCAACCAGCCGGAAAAACTATTGCCCACAATTCGTTCCCGCTGCCAGCGACTCCCCTTCTCACTCCTGCCAAAACCGCAATTGGCAACCTTGCTGGCAGAAAAACTTGGGCTCAACACAACCCAGTCTCTCGTTCTGGCAGCTCTCTCTGAGGGGAGTTTTAAAAAAGCATTGGGACCGAACCGCGATTTCTTTCTGGAAAAACGTGGCCAACTGATTCAATCCTTGTCAGCATTGTCGTCAGGCAGTACTATCCCAACTTTCTCTTTTGCCGATGAACTTCAGAAGGAAAAGGAGTCACTTCCCGTTATCCTGGATATTTTTCAGGCATTTTATCGGGATTTACTTCTGCTTAAGCATGACCGACCGGTAGAGGAATTAATTAATCAGGATCTGCTTGAATTACTGCAGCAACAGAACCAGCAAACAACGACTGACAGCCTGCTGGCAAAGCTGAAAGCGCTGGAATCTGCCCGTTTTCATTTACAACGGAATGTCAATCCACGTTTGACACTGGAAGTCATGCTGATGCGGATAACCGCTGCCTGAACTTAATAAGGATAAATATTTCCATGGATAAACTTAATATAGTCAGTATTTCATTTCACACTGCGGGGAAGATCTTTGATTTTGATTCGCAGAATTTTAATCTCACCCCTGGAGACAAAGTTATTGTAGAGACTGAACGGGGCCGTGCCCTCGGCACTGTTGTCAAAAAACCACGTGAAATCACCCCGGATCAAGCTCCGCCAAAGCTTAAATCAATTCTACGGATAGCGGCGGAAAACGACCTGCACATGGCCCAAAGCAACTCTCTCAGAGAACAGGAAGCCTTGCAGTTTTGTCGTCAGCGGGTCAAACAGCGCAATATGGAGATGAAACTGGTCCGGACAGAGTATCTGTTTGATGGTTCAAAAATCATCTTCTATTTTACTGCTGATGGCCGGGTTGACTTTCGCGAGTTAGTCCGTGATCTGGCACAACACTTTCGTACCCGAATCGAGATGCGGCAGATTGGGGTCAGGGACGAAGCCAAGCAGGTCGGGGGGCTGGGAATCTGTGGCAGAGAACTCTGTTGCAGCTCTCACCTGCGTGAGTTTGTTCCGGTTTCGGTTAAAATGGCAAAAGCGCAGGGGCTGGCGCTGAATCCAACTAAAATTTCCGGTCAGTGTGGGCGGTTGCTCTGCTGCCTTGCTTATGAATATGAAACCTACAACGAAATGAGAAAAACCCTGCCGAAATGTGGCAAAAAGTTACACATTGAATCTGGAGATGCTGAAGTTATTTCACGGGATATACTGGCGCAAAAGGTGACCCTGAGAAGCCCCAATGGTGACCGCTGCCAGATGCACATTGAAGAACTTAACAAAGAACTCGACAAAGCAAAAAAAGGGGCAACAGAAGCATCGGCTAAAACCACTGAACAGATCAAACAGGGGCCGGCAAATCGAACCAATAAAAGCAGAAACAGACCAAACAAACCAAACAGGCCACCACAACAACAGGAAGCCACGCAAAAGAACAATAAGCAGGCAGCTAAGGAACCAGGCCAACAATCGTCCGGAGAAAATCCGACTCAAGAGAAAAGTAACCGACGCCGTAGAAGACCGAGACGGCGGTCAAACCGGCAGGCAAAACCACCAGAGAATAAAACCTGATGGTAGCGTAATATTTGACCACGTTTTTTACCAGTGCAGTAAATCTGCGATAAAAGTGCAATCCGCTTACGGGAGCTTGAAATGAGTAAAACTTTTTACGTCACCACACCTATCTATTATGTCAATGATGTCCCCCACATTGGTCATGCCTATACAACCCTGGCCTGTGATGTCATTGCACGTTACAAACGGGCCAGAGGTTATGATGTCGCCTTTTTAACCGGAACTGATGAACATGGTCAAAAAGTCGAAATGGCCGCAAAAGCCAATGGCGAGACTCCGCTGGAACTGGCAGACAGAGTGGTTAAACGTTTTCAGGCCCTTTGGCTGAAACTGGACATTTCCCATACCGATTTTATTCGTACCACTCAGGAACGACATAAACATACCGTACAGGAACAATTTAAAGCGATAGAAGCCAAGGGTGATATTTACCTGGGTGAGTACGAGGACTGGTATTGTACTCCGTGTGAAACATTCTGGACAGAGACCCAGTTACTGGATGGGAACTGCCCTGACTGTGGACGTAAAACCACGAAACTGAAAGAAGAATCCTATTTCTTCCGGATGAGTAAATATCAGGAGCAACTGCTCAAACACATTGAGGACAATCCCGATTTTATCCAACCCAAGTCGAGGCGTAATGAAATCCTCAGCTTTATCCGGGAGGGATTACGCGATCTTTCCATCTCACGAACCTCATTCTCCTGGGGCATCCCTGCTCCTGGTAATGAAAAACATGTCATTTATGTCTGGTTTGATGCTCTGACCAACTACATTTCGGCCCTCGGCTATCCGGAAGATAAGGATGGCAAATTTGCAACTTATTGGCCGGCAGTTCACGTCATTGGTAAAGATATTTTACGCTTCCATGCAGTCTATTGGCCAACATTTCTGTTAGCGGCAGGGCTGCCATTGCCAGAAAAAGTTTTCGCTCACGGCTGGTGGACAGTTGAAGGGCAGAAGATGAGTAAGAGCTTGCGAAATGTCGTCGAACCGAACAAACTGATTGATACCTACGGCGTCGATGCGATTCGCTACTTTTTACTTCGCGAAGTTCCTTTCGGTCTCGATGGTGATTTTTCTCATAATGCCCTGATTCACCGGATAAACTCTGATCTGGCCAACGACATTGGTAATCTGGTCAGCCGCTCTACCGCCATGCTCAATAAATACTTTGGTGGGGAACTTCCCGCCCCGAACGCTGCTGACAGTACCGATCAGGCACTTATCGACCTGTTCTCGGTTACTATTGAGAAAATCGATACCCACCTCAACAATATGGCGTTCAATAAAGCCTTGATGAGCATCTGGGAACTTATTTCAGCGGGCAACAAATATATTGATGAAACCGCCCCATGGTCTTTGGCAAAGGATGCAGAGCAACGGGATCGACTGGCAACGGTCATGTATAATCTACTTGAATCAATTCGAATTGTTGCCCTGTTGGTTGCCCCGTTCATGCCGGTCACTGGTGAAAAAATCCTACAGATACTTGGCTGTGACCACACAAATCTAACTCTTGATGGTCAAGATCAATGGGGGGGACTGGTGCCTGGAACCAAGATAGAGAAAGCCGCGCCTCTTTTTCCCCGGATAGATACTAAATAGGGATTTTGGTTTTGACTTTGAACCACCATTTCCTGTGTAACGCGGCCGGGGACGCAACCCCGCGACTTAATGGTTCATTAAACTGTATTCAGGGGACACATAACTAGTACATGTCCCCCGAATGCTACCTTCTCAGGAATCAACAAAATTGATGAATAATCAACTCCCCTTGCTGGTTGACAGCCATGCCCATCTCGATGGAAAACAATTTGCCAATGATCTGGATGAAACCATTGAGCGGGCCACAGCGAATGGTATCAGCCATATCCTGACGATTGGTTGTGATCTTGAAAGTTCAGAGGGCAGCATCGCCGTTGCGGAGAAGTATGAAAATGTTTTTGCGGCAGTCGGCGTTCATCCGCACGATGCAACCGAAATCAATGCAGCTGCCCTGCTAAAACTGAAATCAATGCTCGCCCACCCGAAGGTTGTTGCTTTGGGTGAAATTGGCCTTGATTACTATCGTGACCGGTCGCCACGAGATATTCAACGCACTGCCTTCCGGCAACAGATTCAGCTAGCTAAAGAGGTTGGCAAACCGATCATTGTCCATGATCGCGAGGCCCATGAGGAAGTTGTCCAGATTCTTAAGGAAGAGGATGCTTCTGAAGTTGGGGGGGTACTGCACTGCTTCAGTGGTGATTTGAGGATGGCACAACAATGTCTTGAACTCGGTTTTTATCTCTCTTTTACCGGAACGATTACCTACCCAAAAAATGAGGTAGTCAGGGAGATTATCAAGGAGATCCCGATTGATCGGATGCTGGTTGAAACCGATTGCCCCTACCTGTCACCAC
>JAUVCS010000108.1 GCA_030590745.1 Desulfuromusa sp. | reverse complement strand
ACTTAAAAAACTTTTTAAACGGAGAGACGCAGAGTTGGAGAGCCGGAGAGAAAAACCAAAACAATCAACTTTGCCACCAAGGAAAATCAAAACCGCTTTTTTTTGGTTTTAAAACCTTATAAACGCTTTTGACTTTGGTTCTCTTGGCGGACTTGGTGGCTTGGTGGCTATCCCTGGTTTTAAGGTTTTCTCTCCATCTCAGCGTCTCTCCGTTGAAGCCTTTGATCTCCTCCGTATCGGGTAATTATCAGCCCTTTAAAGTAATCCCGGTTTTTCTCACCCCCAGCCGGCGGACTGTTTCGACATCCAGGTCAAGCAATTTGGCAGCGACCTGTAACGGACTCCCCTTAACCAGCTCAATCTCCAATTCATGATCAATCTGAAAAAGTTTAAGAATAGCGGGTCGGATATCAATCAGTTTTACAACCTCTTTTTTCACCCGTGAAACCAGAATTTCATCCGCAGCTAAAAAAGTGTCTATCTGTTCCGTTAAATCCTCAGGGTGCGGCTCAGGCAGAGTGACACGATAGCAGCTTGAAGCAACCGCTGCCGAAGGAGACGGAGATTTCCAGGGGATAACTTCTCCTGCAACTATTTTGAACCCATCAGGAAGTTGAACATTGAGATCAGTTATAATTTTATCTACGGGGACAGGGAACAAAAGTTCCAGATCGAGCAGTTCTGCTTCACTGGAAACCCCCATCGGCAGAGCTTCCAGATAGGATATCTTTGGCATCGGATGAAATCCCTGCGAGAAACGGATCGGTAGTTTTGCCCGACGCACCGCACGTTGAAACATTTTCAGATATTCAAGATGTCCAACCATTCTGGCACGTCCCTGTTTACTTAATTTAAGCCGCACCCGGGTCAATTGTTCCGGAACCTCAATCTTATCCTCTTTCTCATCGTTGGCTGTTTTAGCAAAAAGATCCGTTTGATCGGAATCGATCTGCCGCATCCGCAACTCCTTAAAGTCACAGACATCACAACCATGGCAACTGCCATCCCGGCAATCAACAGTTACCGCTCCGGCAACAGCTTTCTGTCGCTCACTCAAAAAGAAGCTTTTTGGGACTCCGCAGTCAATATGTTCCCATGGGAGAATTTCGGTTTCCTCACGCTGGCGTAAATACCAGCTGGGGTCAATATTACAATCCAGAAATGCCTGTTGCCACAGGCTGAAATCGAAACACTCCCGCCAGCCGTCAAAACGACAGCCAAGTTCAACAGCACGCTCCAGAACCACAGACAAACGTCGATCCCCACGGGAAAAAACCCCTTCCAGAAACGAAGATTCTGCACCATGATATTTAAAGCGGAGTTTTTTCATCCGCAACCCATCCCGTAACAACCGTTGTTTTCGCAGGGTTTCGTCAATCCCAATCTGTGCTTCCCACTGGAAGGGGGTATGCGGTTTCGGAACAAACGTGGAAACAGCAACGTTGACATCATTGCCTCCCGTCCCTTTGCCACTCTTTTTTACCGCTGCTGCCAGTTCTATCAACTGCTGCAAGTCGTCATCTGTTTCGGTCGGCAACCCCATCATGAAGTAGAGTTTGATCAAACGCCAACCCAACTGATAAGCATCTCTGGTTGTTTGCAACAGATCTTCAACACTGATCCCCTTATTGATCAGTTCCCGCAGTCGCTCACTTCCCGCTTCTGGAGCCAGGGTAAAACCGGTCTTGCGTACCTTTTTCACCTCTTCCATCAACTCGGGTGTCAGTGAACCAACTCGCAGACTGGGCAGGGAAACCGCAATTTTCTCATCGGCATATTCTGCCATCAATTGCTGCAGCAGCGGTTCTATACAAGTGTAATCACCCGTTGACAACGAAAGGAGGGAAACTTCTTCATATCCTGAATTCTGTAATATTTCAGCGATCAACTGACGGATCTTTTCGGGACTCCGTTCCCGGACCGGACGGTAAATATAACCGGCCTGGCAAAATCGGCAACCACGGGTACAACCACGGGTGATCTCCATGGCAACCCGGTTATGCACCGTCTGCATAAACGGAATTATCGGTTGGGTTGGAAAGGGAGCGGTTTCAAGATCGTTGAGGAAGCGCCGTCGGACCTTGTCATAGCCCTCCTGCAGTGCAGTAATTTCTTCGATACAACCATTTTTCTGGTAGCTGACATTGAAAAATTGCGGGACATAAAACCCTTCCCGCCCGGCTAATTGTTGCAGCAGTTGTTCACGACTCCAGTTTTTCTGTTGTCCCTGGCGTACCAACTCCACCAATTCGACAACCGCCTCTTCCCCATCGCCAATCAAAGCAACATCAAAAAAATCGGCCAGAGGTTCAGGGTTGAAAGCACAGGGGCCACCAACGACAATCAGTGGAGCATCTTCATTGCGCTGTTCCCGGCGGGGTGAAATTCCACCCAAGTTGAGCATTGTCAATAAATTTGTATAACTAAGCTCATACTGCAGGGTGAACCCGATAATATCAAAATCACTTAAAGGGAGGGTTGATTCCAGTGAACAGAGCGGTTGCTGATGGTCACACAACCACTGTTCCATATCGGCCCAGGGGGTATAAACCCGCTCCGCAGCAACCCAGTCGAGGCTATTGAGAATATTATAGAGGATTGGAAAGCCGATGTGGCTCATTCCCACCTCATAGACATCGGGAAAAGCCAGTGCCATCCGCACCTCAATGCCACTATCATCCTTACGGATACTTCCCAGTTCTCCACCCAGATAACGGGATGGACGGCTGACTTGTATCAGAGCTTCTGTTTGATCTCTTTTCAACAAATAATCACCTGTGTTTCTGTTTGTAGGTAAAGCATAAAATTAATGTTTAACGGAGAGACGCAGAGTTGGAGAGACGGAGAGAAAAACCAAAACAATCAACTCTGCCACCAAGAGAACCAAAGTCAAAAGCATTTATAAGGTTTTAAAACCAAAAAAAGCGGTTTTGATTTTCCTTGGTGCTCTTGGCGTCTCGCTTAAAGGCGCCTACTTCTGGTGGTGGCTATCTATGGTCTTGAAGTTTTTCTCTCCAACTCTGCGTCTCTCCGTTAAAAGCTTTGATTTTCTCTGTGCCTCAGTGTCTCTGTGGTAAAATGATCTCAACCCTTCTCGCCCCACAACCCGACATCATAAAACTGCTCCCGCAGCCGTTCTTCAGGGTACTGGTCCAAAAAAGTCTCTCTGGTAAAATCAAACCGATAATCACCAATATATTCATTCAAAATTTTATACGCAGCATTAATCCGCCTGATTTTGTCATTATCCGGAGCAGCCCCCCGGTCAGGATGATAACGACGCACCAGTTGACGATGACGCTCACGTACCTTTTTCAGTGTCACCTGCTGTGGCAGATCAAATTCAGCCAATGCTGCAGTCAGATCCTCGTAAGTCATAAAACCTCCCGAACGACAAGACAAACAATAACTTGACAGTATACCGCGTAAATCTCATTGATAACAGTTTTTAAAATAATATAGGGTGTATTTTTATCCTTCGTTTGACAGCTTCCCCCGGTTCAGAATAGGATGCGCTGTTATTTCAAAGATTATTATGGAGATGTTGTGGCTCGACAAAAAACTATCTACAGTTGCCAACATTGTGGTCTTCAAAGTCCAAAATGGCTAGGACGTTGTCCCGACTGCCAACAATGGAATACCTTGGTTGAAGAACAGCCCGTTGCGGTCTCCAGCCACAGTCGCGCCCTGCCTGAACCGGGCAAACCGCAGAAACTGAAAGAGGTAAATATTTCCGAGGAGGATCGCTTAAGCTGCGGGATAGCCGAGCTGGATCGAACCCTTGGCGGTGGTGTTGTCCCCGGCTCACTGATCCTGGTTGGAGGTGATCCCGGAATTGGCAAGTCAACACTACTGCTGCAAGCTTTTGCCAATTTGGCGGAAAATGGGACAGCTCTCTATGTCACTGCTGAAGAATCAACTCGACAGGTCAAACTGCGTGCCGATCGACTGGGAATCAAAACTGACAATCTCTATCTGCTGGCAGAAACATCTCTGGAGCAGATAAAACAACGGATCAAGGAGTTACAACCAGACTTTCTGGTCATTGACTCTATCCAGACGATCTTTACCAGTAACCTTGATTCTGCCCCCGGCAGTGTCAGTCAGGTGCGCGAATGTACCGGGCAGTTGATGATCCAGGCCAAGGGAGATGGGCTGCCAACCTTTCTGGTTGGTCATGTCACGAAAGATGGTGCAATTGCCGGACCGAGAGTTCTGGAGCACATGGTTGATACCGTCCTTTACTTCGAGGGAGACCCGGGACACCCCTATCGAATTCTGCGGGCGGTTAAAAATCGCTTTGGCTCAACCAATGAAATTGGGGTGTTCGAGATGCAGCAACAAGGGCTGCAAGAAGTGAGCAATCCATCAGAATTATTCCTGGCTGAACGTCCTGAAAAAAGTGCCGGCAGTGCCGTGGTTGCCTCCCTTGAAGGGAGCAGACCCCTGCTGGTGGAAATACAGGCACTGGTATCAAGTAGTTCTTTCGGCACGCCACAACGGACCGCCATCGGCATTGATCACAAACGAATTGCCCTGCTGATTGCAATTCTGGAAAAGAAGATTGAACTCTCCCTGGCAGGTCAGGACATATTTCTCAATGTCGCCGGTGGGGTTCGCCTTGATGAACCAGCCATTGACCTGGCGGCGGTTGCTGCTCTGGCATCAAGTCACCTTAACCGGGTGATCAATCCAAAGTTGGTTATGTTTGGAGAAATTGGCCTCACTGGAGAAGTCAGAGCAATTTCCCAACCGGAACTCCGGGTTAAAGAGGCAGCCCGGTTAGG
>JAUVCS010000017.1 GCA_030590745.1 Desulfuromusa sp. | reverse complement strand
TTTCGTGTGGTTAATCGTGACGTATAATTCTGAGTTATTTTGTTTGCTGTCAAGGCGTGTCGATGTCGCCCTAGCCTGCGCTAAAGCAAAGAGGCACAACGCAGACAGCAAACAAAAGAGCCAGAATTAAAGGATAGGATTAGCCACATGGGACACTTGGCCTTGGAAATCGAATTTTTTTCTTAGCCATCACCTTCTTTATGCTAAACAGGTAAACCGTTCTCCAAGGAGAACTTACCTATGTGTTTGCAAATTAAAGTTTTTCTCAGACAGCTACCATTAATCTGTTATTAACCGGTAATCATAAATAATGCTGACAGATCTCATCATTAAAAATTTTGCCATTATTGAAAATCTGCATGTTACTTTCGGTTCTGGTTTTAATGTTTTGACCGGAGAAACAGGTGCCGGCAAGTCGATCATTATCGATGCGGTTAACCTGCTGCTTGGTGGCCGGGCACGTGGAGAAATTATCCGTACCGGGGAGGAAGAGGCTTCCGTCGAAGCGGTTTTTGACCTTCGTGAAGATCATCTTGTGGGGAAAAAACTTGTTGCTGCCGGGTTGGAAAGTAATGGTGAATTACTGGTTCGGAGGATTGTTGCACGTTCAGGTAAAAATCGGGTTTTTATCAACGGCTCACCGGTTCTGTTAACCCAGTTACGTGAGTTGATCAGTGGTCTGGTTAATATCTATGGACAACATGAACATCAAAACCTGCAACGAACCGAAACCCATCTGAAATTATTGGACAGTTTTGCTGGCTCCGGAGAACTGCTGGCCGATTATCGTACGGTGTTTTTATCCTATCAACAGTTACAAAAAGAGTTGAGTCAGTTAAATCTAGAGGAGCGTGAGCGCCAGCAACGTCTCGATATGCTTGCCTTTCAGCAGCAGGAGATAGTCAACGCCAATTTAACCCCTGGTGAAGATGATGAGTTGGAGAGAGAACGTTCCATTCTGCAACATGCTGAAAAATTGACGGCGGTCACGGTGGGTGGTTATGAAGAGCTCTATGCCGGAGAGGGTGCTATCTGTGGAAAAATTTCCACTATTGCAACACAGCTTGTGTCTCTGCAGGAGATTGATCCGCACCTGGGCTCTTTGGTAAAGCCACTTCAAGATTACCTCTATGGTCTGGAAGATATTGCAGCAGAGTTACGAAGTTATGCAGATAATCTGGATTTTGAGCCGCAACGGCAGCAGCAGGTTGAGGATCGACTGGCTTTGCTTGCCAACCTGAAGGGGAAATATGCTCCGACCATTGCTGAATTGATAGAATACCTGGAACGGATTACCGCTGAACACAATGACCTCAGTCATATTGAAGGTCGGCGGGAACAGTTGCAGGGAGAGTTACAAAGGCAACATGAATTGCTTCTCGATGCGGGAAAACAATTAAGCAACCAACGCAAAAAAGGGGCAATTGAACTGGCAAAGGTAATGAAACAAGAGCTTGCAGAGTTGGCAATGGGAAAAGCTGATTTTGCGATTCACTTTATCCCATTAGCGGAACCCTCTGCTGACGGGTTGGAAAGTGGGGAGTTTTATCTCTCTGCCAACCAGGGGGAAGAGGCGCAACCGTTAGCCAAAATTGCTTCAGGGGGGGAGTTGTCACGCATCATGCTGGCTCTGAAGCGCAGTGTTCCTACCGGTGATGGAGTGGAAACTTTGATTTTTGATGAGGTTGATGCCGGGATTGGTGGGGAAGCAGCCACCGCTGTTGGTGAAAAGATCAGTCGTCTGGGGATCTCTCTGCAGGTTCTTTGCGTAACTCATCTACCACAGGTCGCCGCATTTGCTGACCGGCACTATCTGGTTGCCAAAGAAGCAGCTCATGGACGGACGGTTACCAAGCTGAATTTATTGAATTCTGAAACGAGGGTTGCTGAAATGGCCAGAATGCTTGGTGGTTCCCATATCGGAGAGAAAACTTTGGTTCATGCCCAAGAATTGATTGAAAGTTCCAGGGCAGTTGTGGCAAATTAGTTCATCAAATTGATCGATACGGAGATAGTATGATTCGCCATGCACGTCTGACCGATGCTCGGGCAATCCATAAACTGTTACTTGACTATGCTCAGGATGGTCAATTGTTGGGCCGCTCTCTTGCTGATATCTACGCTTGTATTCGTGATTTTTATGTTTATGAAGAGGATGGTGAGGTTGTTGGAATCGGGGCATTGGCAATTTGTTGGGAGGATTTGGCTGAAGTTCGATCGCTAGCTGTTGCTGCTGGGCAGCAAGGTAAGGGGATCGGGCGTAGAATTGTTGAGATGTGCCTTCAGGACGCAACTCAACTTGGGTTGAAACGAGTATTTGCGTTGACTTATCAGCCAGAATTTTTTAAGTCACTGGGGTTCTTTGATATAGAAAAATCGGAATTACCTCAAAAAATTTGGAAAGATTGTATTAATTGTGTAAAGTTCCCGGATTGTGATGAATTGGCGTTGGCAATTAATTTGTAGGAATAAATTTAGAAATATGTTATTAATAAAAAATAATAATATCCATGCGTACTTAGTTTATATGCAGATTGAACCTCAAGTGAGGTTCGGTGCTATAGAACCTTATCCTGAACCATCCTTTTGGGGTTATTTTGGTCAAACATTTTTCAGTCATAGTTCTCCCGGGAGGGGACGGTAAAGTGCGCCGGTTTCGTTTTCAGAGCGGAATAATTAAGCTTTTATGCGGCTGCTGCTTTATGGTTACCGGACTGCTGGCCTTTTTTTCGTACAGCTATTTTACCGATACCGTCGATCGTGATGAGCTGCAGCGGCTTAGAATTTCAACCAGTCAGCAACGCCAGACGATACAGCATCTGGTTATTGATCTGGATGAGATCCATCAGCAGCTGACTTCCCTTGCAGAAACAGAAGCACGAGTGCGGCAGTTAGCAAATTTAGACACGGTTCCACAGGGAATTCCCATTGCTATCGGGGGGCTTCCAGAAACCAAGTCCGTGGATACTGTTGATGAAATACAGCGGCAGATCAATCAGCTGCAGGTTGATATTGAACTTCGACGCCAGAGCCAGGAAGATGTCCGAAATCTTCTCAATGATCAGGTTTCACTCAGTCGTGCTACCCCGAAAGGGTGGCCAACAAAAGGTTGGCTGACCTCCTATTTCGGGATGCGTAAATCCCCCTTTACCGGTAGGCGGGTTATGCACGAAGGTCTGGATATCGCGGCTAATACCGGGACACCGGTTGTTGCAACAGCTGATGGGATTGTGGCGCGAACCAGCTATTCTTCTGGTTATGGTAAAATGGTGACTATTGACCATGGCTATGGTTATCGTACTATTTTTGGACACAATTCAAAAATTCTAGTTAAGGCTGGACAGCAAATCAAGCGTGGCGATATTATTGCCAAGGTTGGCAATACCGGACGTTCAACAGGATCACATTTACACTATGAGCTGCGTTTAAACGGAGTTCCCATCGATCCGAGAAAAACTCTCTAGCAGGCTATTGAAAAGCTATCTACGTTGCGATTGCTGTGTTGAAAGCTGCCTCAAAACGGTCATTTACTGTGTGTAAACTGTGCTTTTTCGGCAATTTTCGCCTTGCCCTCGCGGCTTCGAAAACGTTTTTAAACACCCTGCAAATCTTCATTTTACCCCGATTGACTCCCCGCTAAAGGGGCTTCAGTTTTATCCAAATTTTCCTTTCTGGTTAGTCTACAACTTCCGAAAATTGCAACGTTTTGTCACTTCATAAAGGCTTGTGAGTGGTTCTTTTCCTGTGCTACTATGCCGACCACTGTCGGATATTAATATACAGTTTTTCTCTATTTCTTTTTTTTAATTTACCCTTGCAACAAATTTTAATGGGTTTTTCTGGAGTATGGTTCAGCAATGATAAGTAAATTAGTAAAATCAATTATTGGCAACAAAAATGATCGTGATCTGAAAAAATTAGCACCCTCGGTTGATCAGATAAATTCTCTTGAAGCTGAATTTTCAGCACTGAGTGATGACGAATTAAAAGCGAAAACCACTGAATTCCGGCGCCGTTTAGATTCTGGTGAAACCCTGGAGCAATTACTTCCTGAAGCTTTTTCAGCGGTGAGAGAAACCAGCGTTCGGGTGCTTGGTTTACGCCCTTTCGATGTCCAGTTGATTGGTGGGTTGGTTCTAGATGCCGGTAAAATTGCTGAGATGAAGACTGGTGAAGGAAAAACCCTGATGGCGACATTGCCGATCTATCTCAACGCTTTGACCGGAAAAGGTGTACATGTTGTTACGGTCAACGATTATCTGGCAAAACGTGATGCCAACTGGATGGGGCAGCTTTATACTTTTCTAGGGTTGACAGTTGATTGTGTTGTTCATGGATTAACCGATGAGCAGCGCAAGACTGCCTATGCTGCTGATATTACTTACGGAACCAATAATGAGTTTGGTTTTGATTACCTGCGGGACAATATGAAGTTTGATCTGGATGATTATGTCCAGCGTGATCTGCACTATGCGATTGTTGATGAGGTTGACTCAATTTTAATCGATGAGGCAAGAACCCCGCTGATCATCTCCGGCCCCAGCGAAGATTCCAGTGAACTCTATTACACTGTTGACCAGATTATCCCCCGATTGAAAAAAGGTGAGATGATCGAAGAGCGGGATGGCAAGATTGGTCAAGCGGTAAAGCGCTTTACCGGTGAATATACTGTTGATGAAAAAGCTAAATCTGCAGCCTTGACCGAAGATGGGGTGACCAGGGTTGAGCAGTTACTCCATGTCGATAACCTGTATGAATCAAAAAATATTGAGATGTTGCACCATGTGAATCAGGCCCTCAAGGCTCATGCACTGTTCCAGCGCGATGTTGACTATGTGGTTCAGGATGGTGAGGTTCAGATTGTCGATGAGTTTACCGGTCGGTTGATGCCGGGACGACGTTGGAGTGATGGTTTGCATCAGGCCATTGAGGCTAAAGAGCGGGTAAAAATTGCCAGTGAAAATCAAACTCTTGCGACAATCACTTTCCAGAACTACTTCAGGATGTATGAAAAACTTGCAGGGATGACTGGTACCGCCGAGACTGAGGCTGCTGAATTCAACGAAATCTATAGCCTGGATACTGTGGTTATTCCGACCAATCGGCCGATGCAGCGGGATGATATGGCCGATGTCATCTATAAAACCGAAAAAGAAAAGTTTCTGGCAGTGGTTGAAGATATTATTGAGTGTCATGGAAATGGACAACCGATTCTGGTCGGGACAATCACGATTGATACATCGGAAGTTCTTTCGGCACTGTTGAAAAAACGGGGGGTTCCCCACAATGTTCTCAATGCAAAGCAACACGAGCGCGAGGCTTATATAGTTGCTCAGGCCGGGAGTAAAGGATCGGTCACAATTGCAACCAATATGGCGGGTCGGGGAACTGACATTGTTCTCGGTGGTAATCCGGAGATGATGGCCCGGGCGGATGCTGCCAATGCTGAGGATCCTGAGGCCCGTTTTCAAGAACTTTTCCCCGGTTATGAAGAACGTTGCAAAAGAGAACGTCAGGATGTTCTGGATGCGGGTGGCCTCTACATTTTAGGGACTGAACGGCACGAATCACGGCGGATCGATAATCAGTTGCGAGGTCGTTCCGGACGCCAGGGCGATCCCGGGAAAAGTCATTTTTATCTCAGTCTGGAAGATGATCTGCTGCGTATCTTTGGTTCGCAGAAGGTTGCCTATATTATGGATAAAATGAAGATTCCAGATGGCGAACCGATCGAGCACGGAATGATCAGTCGGGCGATTGAAAATGCTCAGAAAAAGGTTGAGGCGCATAACTTTGATATTCGTAAACATCTCATCGAGTATGATGATGTTATGAACCGGCAGCGCGAGGTTATTTACACCCAACGCCGTGAAGTTTTAGCCGGGGACCAACTTCAGGAAACTTTTCAGGGAATTATTGCCGATACTGTTGCCGACATGGTTGGCTCGTTCTGCCCCGATAAAACCCCCTCAGCCAATTGGGATTGGGATCGTTTGACTGATGACTTTTTGAATCAGTTCAATTTTCTCCCCGATCTGAATTCGATAGATACCTCTGATATAAAACATGAGGAATTGGAAGATCTGTTGAAAAAACAGGCTGAGCAGCGTTTGTCGGAGAAGGAAGAGGACTTCACTCCAGCGGTTATGGCACATCTGATGCGCGTACTACTGCTGCAGACGATAGATGCGCAGTGGAAAGACCATCTGCTTTCTGTCGATCATCTCAAAGAGGGGATCGGTCTGCGTGGTTACGGGCAAAAAAATCCCAAAGAAGAGTATAAGCGTGAAGCTTATAGTCTGTTTATGGAGATGATGGGGCGGGTCAGAGAGGAAGTTTTACAGAAAATTTTCCGGATTCAATTGGCGCGAGAAGAAGATGTTGAGCAACTCGAAGCCAAACAGCGGCAGCAGAAAATATCGATGAACCGAACCGATGGGGAAACTCAGGTTAACCAGCCGACAGTTCGGGACGAGGACAAGGTTGGTCGGAATGATCCTTGCCCTTGTGGCAGTGGAAAAAAATATAAGAAATGTTGTGGAAAATAGAGTTGAGATGAACTGATGGCAGAACAACCACAAAAAAATCCAGCAATTCTGTTGATTGACGATGCACCGCTTATCCTGGACCTGATGGAGGATATGCTGGAGGATCTCAATTACCCGGTGCTGCGTTCGGGTTCTGGGCTGGGTGTGACAAAAATCCTGGATCAGGAGAAGGTTGCCGTAGTTTTTTGTGATGTTTCGCTTCCCGATATTAATGGCGTTAACGTGTTGCAAATGATTAAGCAGCACACCCCTGAGATTCAAGTCGTTATGATTTCTGGTCAACAGGACTTTAATGTCGCCCGTCAGGTTCTACGTGAACGCGCTCTCGACTACCTGGTCAAACCATTCTCGCAGGAGGAAGTTCTGCAGGTTGCCCAGTTGGGAATCAGTACCTATTTTCATGCCAAGGACCAGAATCAAGCTCGTCTTGAGGCACAGCGACGGATGGCTGATCTGATCCTGCTCAGAAAAGTTGGTGAAACGGCTAATGCTGGGAATGATCTGCAGGGGTTGTTCGACCAAATACTTGATTCAATTGTCCATACTACCGGGGTTGAGGTTGCTTCACTGATGTTGCTGAAAGATGATGGTTTACTCCATATCGCTTCCGCACATGGGTTAGATAAAGAGATCGTTCGTTCTGTTCGAGTCGCTGCAGGGGTAGGAATCTCCGGGCATGTCCTGGCAACGGGTGAAGCGGTTCTGGTTCCCAATATTGATCAGGATAATCGCTTTAAAAGTTCACGTGGCGCGCAGCGTTATAAGAACCAATCGTTACTTTCGGTCCCGATCTATGTACGTGATGAGATGGTTGGAGTCATCAATGTCAACAATAAAACCTCTGGATATCCCTTCGATCTGGAAGACCAGAATTTACTGGTAGCAATTGCTAATCAAGTTTCATTGGCGATGGAAAACTTTAAACTGATAAATAGTTTTCGCCAACAAGCTCTGGTTCTGGAACATACCAATGAGGATCTGGTACGGGTGAACCGAGCCCGAACCCGGCTGGTATGTAATCTTTCTCATGAACTTAAAACCCCATTAACCTCAATTATGGGATATATCGACCTGTCCCTCTCCTTTTTTCATAAGTTATCTGAGGAAGAAATCAAGGACAACCTGGTTCAGATTCATGAAGAAGGGAAGCGTCTGGAAAAATTGATTACCGGGATGTTGAGGTTGTTTTCCATCGAATCAGAACGTGAAGTCTGGCGATGGAAATCCTTTGGTGTTCCTTGGTCGATTGCCGATTCCTTTCAGTACTATAGCTCCAAAATGGCCGAACAAAATCTGCTGACAGAGATTGATATTCAGGATGATTTGCCAGAGATTTATGGTGATCCAGAAAAATTTGGTATGGCGTTTAATTCTCTGATCGATAATGCCGTCAAGTTTAATCGTGATGGTGGTTTGGTCCGGATTAAAGCCGAAGTGAAGGTTTCTGAGGAGTTGGACTATATTTATTTACAAGTTTTTAACCAGGGGCAGACTGTCCCTCCTGGAGCCCATGAAACAATTTTTGATTCGTATACCCAACTTGGGGATATTGATACAGAAAAACCCCATGGGGTCGGGATTGGGTTGGCGCTGGTTAAAGTTGTTGTTGATCGGATGAAGGGGGATATCTTCCTCGAAGAACTTGATGAAGAGGGAACCTGTTTTGGTCTGATGTTGCCGACAGAACAAACTTACAACATTTTACAGAGTGAATATGAATAGTTGTGATATCCCCGCTGGTTTCCGTTTTTCGGGAATAGCGAGTGGAATTAAAAAATCGGGAAAACTTGATTTGGGACTGATTGTTTCTGATCTACCTGCGGACTGTGCTGGCGTTTTCACGCGCAATAATGTGATTGCCGCCCCATTACTGTTAACTAAACCAAGAATTGCCGGGGGGAAGTGTCAAGCGATTTTAGTCAATAGCGGTAACGCAAACGCTTGTACTGGCGCTGCGGGGCTGCAGACAGCTGAGACGACTCTCCAATTGTTATCGAAACAGTTGCAGATAGCTGGTGACTTGATTGCTGTTGCTTCAACTGGAGTTATTGGTGAAGCACTCCCACTGGAACCCTTTCGTAGTGGTGTTCCAAAGCTGGTAGATAGCTTGTCTGCTGCAGATGCTGTGACTGTTGCTGAAGCAATGATGACCACCGATGCTTTTTTAAAGATTGCTACCGCAAAAGAGTCAGGAAAACCAGACTATAGAATTCTCGGGTTGGCAAAAGGGGCCGGGATGATCCATCCCAATATGGCAACGATGCTTGGTTTTGTCCTTACTGATGCACGTATCTCCCCAGAATTACTCAAAACTGCATTGCCGAGAGCGGTGCAGAAAAGCTTCAACTCAATTACTGTGGATGGAGATACTTCCACCAATGATATGGTTCTTCTGCTGGCTAATGGTGCAGCTGATTCCGCAATGATTATGCCTGATACTGATGAGGCTGAAATGTTCTGTCAGCACCTGGAGCGGGTCCTCCTTGATCTGGCGAAGATGATAGTCCGCGATGGAGAGGGTGCAACCAAACTGGTTCAAATCCGGGTTGTCGGTGCAGAAACTGAAGAATCAGCCCGGATCGCAGCATGTTCAGTAGCAACATCGGCTCTGGTAAAGACGGCATTTTTTGGTGAGGATGCAAACTGGGGTCGAATTATTGCTGCGGTTGGTTATTCTGGAATTTCTATTGACCAAAATCATATTGACATCAGTTTTGACCAGATTCCGGTTGCTATTGATGGTTTGTCCGCTGGAGCGGAACAGGAAGCCAAAGCAACCAAAGTGCTGCAGCAGGATGAGTTCGTTGTGAAGATCGATCTCCATTCAGGGGACGCTGAATCAAGCTATTACACTTCAGATCTCAGCTATGAGTATGTCAAAATCAATGCTGATTATCGAAGTTGATTTTTCGATCCGGTGAAAAACTCCATGATGTTTAAACGAATAATTCTGATTGTCCTTGACGGTGTAGGCGTTGGTGCTCTGCCTGACGCTGGAAAATATGGAGATCAGGAAGCGGCAACCCTGCAGCATGTTGCTGAAAAAGCGGGTGGTTTGTCATTGCCCCATTTGGAACGGTTGGGACTTGGACACATTGTGTCGGTTCAAGGCGTTGCAAAGGTTACAGCCCCAGAGGGCTGTTGGGGGAAAATGGTTGAAAAGAGCCCGGGGAAAGATTCTATTACCGGACATTGGGAACTTGCCGGAGTGGTTCTGGACCGCCCATTTGCAGTTTTCCCTCATGGTTTTCCGGATGAGATTATTTCTGCTTTTATTGCCGAAACAGGTCTCAATCCGCTGGGTAATATCGCTGCGAGTGGAACCGATATTCTTCGTGACCTGGGCGAAAAACACTTGGAAACGGGTCGCCCGATTATTTATACCAGCAGTGACTCGGTGTTTCAGATTGCTGCCCACGAAGATATTATCGCCCCAGAAAAACTCTATTCCATCTGTCAACAAACCGAAAAAATTCTTTTGCCGTACGACGTTTGTCGGGTTATTGCACGGCCTTTTAAGGGAACCTGTGCTGCTGATTTTTATCGTACTGCGGGACGCCATGATTTTCCCC
>JAUVCS010000163.1 GCA_030590745.1 Desulfuromusa sp. | reverse complement strand
CCAGCCAGCAGGTTGAGATCCAAAAAACATTACTGGATTCGGCGCAGTTTCAGATTCAAAGTGCAGCTCAAGCTGTTGCTCTTGACGCTATTACTGCCCATCTGGACGTTTTCAGGCAGCGTGAACAGGTCATTCTGGCTGAAAATAATTTGGCGCTTCATCAGAATATCTATCAATCTCTGGCAGAGCGGGCACAGGCTGGTGCAGGAGATATTGCCAATGTCACTCAGGTTCAAGCGCGGATGGCGCGTGCCCAATCGACATTATATCTCAGCAAAGTTCATCTCAGTAATGCCCTGGCCAGTTATTCTCGACTGGTCGGCTTTGCCCCTGACCCAGAGCACATAACCTATGCGGAAGTCCCAGAAAGCGTTCCACAAACCCTGGAACAGGCATTGGAACTGATGGCAGAGGGAAACCCGGAATTACACATACTGAACGCCTCACTGGCTGAGTCCAAAGCAAGACTGGCTCTTGCACATTCACCTTTTAAACCCAAAATAGATATTCAACTCAGCAGTCGTTACAATGATAATCTTGATGGGGATGACTCTTGGCAAAACACCAATGATGCGATGCTGAATCTGCGCTGGAATTTATTTAACGGGGGGCAGGATAAAGCGGCAAAACAAGCGGCATTATCACGTAAATATCAGAGTCGCTCCGCCCGTAAAGACAAGCTGTTTGAACTTCAGGAAGAAACTTCAGCAGTCTGGGCGACCTACAAATCTTTAAACAGTCAAAAGATCGCCTATCGGGATGCCGTTGATTATAGCCAGAAGACTTTTGACGCTTATGTGACCCAGTTTACCGTTTCCCAAAGAAGCCTTCTTGATGTTCTGAGCGCCGAAACTGACTATTTCCAGTCGGCCAGTCAACTGATCACCGTCACTGTTAACGAAACTATTTCTGCTTATCAAATTCTGGCTCTCACAGGAGACATACAAGTCCCCAAAGGCTCAGATGTCTGGGAATATCCTGAAGACTTAAAGTGGTTAGGACTAAAACTTACCCTCCCTTCCTCTTTGTACTCAAATGAAAATACTGAGGTTGGGGAGCCGCTGGACACCGCAAGTGAAAGGGTGACAGTGCCTGGCTCAGGATCCCCCTATGCCGCCGGGATCGACTCCTGTATCAATTGCCGTTAAGTTGAACGTGTCCAGGAAATATTGGTCAGAGCCAAGACGCAAAAAATGAGCTAACGGACAACCGCTAACCCATCAATTTTATTGGTACGCCCGACAGGATTCGAACCTGTGACCTCTGCCTCCGGAGGGCAGCGCTCTATCCAGCTGAGCTACGGGCGCATGGGCTGTACTATATACGCTATCCCCCCGGTTAATGCAACTGGAATTCACCGGATCAGCCACGCTATTTTTTGTGACAGTCGAGCTGAAACTGGGGCTCTCAACTGATGCAATTCATAATGGTCCGGGATCAACTACCCATTGCCAGCTCTTGCACTTTTAATTGATTTTCTAACAATGTTGATCGTAGCAGATTTTATCAACTTAAAACATCGCCCGGAAGTCAGTTGCAATTGACAGAAGCGCTTTTTTCCTGCTATAGCTTGCTGTCAAACCACCGACCCTAGGGAGTGACAGACAAAATGGCGGAACAGGTTCGCAAAATTCTTTTTTCTCGTGAGAGAATAGCTGCAGAAATCAAACGTCTTGGTCAAGAGATCACCCGGGACTATGGTGAAGAAGAAATCATGCTGGTTGGAGTCTTGAAGGGCTCCTTTTTATTTATTGCCGATCTGATTCGGGAGATTGAAACCCCGTCGGTGATTGATTTTGTACGACTGGCAAGCTATGGTTCCGGCACCCGCACTTCAGGGATCATTGAGTTTCGTAAAGAATTAGAAATGTCAATTCGCGATCGTCATGTCATCATTGTTGAAGATATTGTCGATAGTGGTTACACCCTGGAATGCCTCTATAACAAGTTGTTGCTGCAGGAGCCCCGCTCTTTAAAAGTCTGCACTCTGATTGACAAAAGGGCTCGCAGGGAAGTCGATATTGAAGCTGACTACGTCGGCGTCAGTATGGACGATGGTTTTATTATTGGGTACGGGCTTGATCATGATGAAAAATACCGCAACCTCCCCGATATCTATCTGGTTGAAGAGTCTTGATCTTATATCCCTGAAGCGATAGAGCTTGAAGCAATTGCAGATAAAGGTAGTTAGCCGCAACAGAGACAAACCTATTGACGCTGAAATAGTTCACCATCTGAAGTTAGCCCTAGCAAAGGAGAACGCCTGATGATCATTGTCTGTCCCGATTGTTCGACCAAGTTCAACTTTAATTCCGATCGGATCCCTGACGGCGGTACAAAGGTACGTTGTGCTCGTTGTAAATATGTTTTTCTGGTCGAAAAACCAGTTGATCTGGAAACACCGCCTGTTGAAGATGTAGAAACTTTTACAGCGGCTCCGGCTACTAGCTTAACCGAGCAACCCTCCCCCACTGATAGCTTCGATGATCAGTCTGGCGATGACACAGATTTCTGTTACGACAAATTTCAGGAGCTTGATACTGAAACCACAGAGAGTGAAACCTTTACCTTCGGTGCAGAAACTGAGACCGAGGATGAAAACTTTTCTTTCACGAAATCACCGGAAGAACCTGAGAGTACGATTGAAAAAGTTCTTGCGGCAGAAACTGAACAACCTGTGGCTGCTGAAGCTGTTGCAAAAGAAGAGATTGTTGATGAACCTGCCACCGCTGTGGAGCCACCAACTGCGGCAAAAGCTCCAGCACAGCCCGTTGAGGAGAAGAAAGGTTACAGTTTCTTCCCGATGCTCTTACTGCTGATTCTTGGAATTCTGATTGTTGGTGGTGTTTACGTCTATATCAATGGTCCCGATCAGTTGAATCAGACCATCCAACAATTTTTTGGACAGCAGACGAATCGGCCGGTGCAAACCGGCCAGATCACCATCAGCAATCAGGAAGGAAAATTTATCAAAAATGAGCACAACGGTGACTTCTTTCTGATCCATGGGGAGGTCATCAATAACTTTTCACAACCACGCGCTGCAATACAGGTTAAAGGGGTCATTTTTGATCAAAATGGCAAACCACTGGTACAAAAGACGGTCTTTTGCGGCAATCCGATCAGCCTGCAAGAATTACAAACTCTGTCATTTGTTGAGTTAGAAAAAATCATGGGAAACCAGTTTGGTAAAGATCTCAGCAACATGAAAATTGACAGTAAAAAAATGCTTCCCTTTGATATTGTTTTTAAAGATCTTCCACAGAACCTCTCAGAGTTCAGCGTTGAAGTCACCTCATCAGAAGCAGTCACAAAATAGATCTCACCCCCCCCATAGTTTATTCCAATCAGAATCTCCAAAACAAACAGCCTCCTCAGATATTAACTAACCACCAAAAAATGCTGCTTAAAGTGCAGTTATAACTTTTTCCAATTTTGCCCGGATCGCAGCGGCAACTTTACGCAGATCGGGATTGTCAACCACCTGCATCGAATCGACCGGATTGATGGCTGAAACTTCAACCTTACCGTCATCAACTTCCCGAATAATGACATTGCAGGGGAGCATGGTGCCTATATGGGGTTCGGCCTGTAAGGCTTTATAGGCAAAGACCGGGTTGCAGGCGCCAAGAATTTTATAGCGGGGGATATCT
>JAUVCS010000258.1 GCA_030590745.1 Desulfuromusa sp. | reverse complement strand
ATTAAGCTGTATGATACTACGGCTATCAAAACGGTCGAATATCCCTCCCCATGCAACTCTGCCGATAGCGTTGGCAATCGCAAAAAATGAGACGGCACTGACTCCGGTCATCAGCGTTGCCGCCTTGTAGAATTCTTTGATATTGGCGTTGATGGCAAACCCGGCTGCCAGTCCGGTAAACATCGCAAAATAGAGAATGATAAAACGTTTATCGGTCAGCACCTCAAGAAACCCAAGCTTGATCGTGTCTGTTTTAGAAAAATTGGGTGGGTTTTGCATGAAAAGTCCGGAAAGAACAATTAAAACCAGAAAAACAATGCCAAAATAACCGAACAGGGTGAAAGGGGTTAAGTTGAGCTTGAGCAAGTATCCGGCAACGGTACTAACCAGAGCGGCTCCACCGCCAAAGCCTGCTACAGCAACCCCGGTGACCAGCCCCTTATTGTTGGGGAACCATTTGATACAGGTGGAGATAGGGACAATATAGGCGATTCCTGCCCCGATGCCGGCAATGACACCGTTGCCAAGGATTGTATAGTTGAAATTATAAATCCCCAGTGATGACACCAGCCAACCGCTGCCGAATAAAATTCCACCACTGATAGCAGCAAGCCGGGGGCCAAATTTGTCGACCAAGGTGCCGGAGAAGATCATTGTCAGCGGAAAGATAAAATAAAACACTGAAAATGGAACCTGTGCCTGTGTTTGAGAAATCCCCATTAATGATTTTATGTTTTGAACGTATACAGACCAGGAGTAGGTTGCCCCCAGACAAAGTTGCATCAGCAGAGCAGAGAGGATGATCATTATGCGCATCTATTTTCTCCCATATGGAAGGGTTCTGATGGAATCAAATTATGTCTATTTTTACATGTTGTCAATAAACCGTTTTTTGTTACTATATTGAATCTGCAGCACAAGCAGAGCAGAGAGTCAGGTGTGGATTTGATGATGGATGAGAAAAATCGGGTATTGAATGATTCCCCAGGGTGGGAAGAGATCTGCGAACGCTGTGGTCGTTGTTGTTATGAAAAATATCAATACGAAGGGAAGATTTTTTATAGCGATACCCCATGTGAATATCTCGATACGACAACCAATCAGTGTCGGATCTATGCACAACGTTCTGAAATCAACCCGGGATGGGTCTATTTAACCCCGGATTTGGTTACTTCAGGGGTATTGCCATCTGATTGTCCTTATGTGACACGCTTGAACTGTGTGAAAAATGATGAGTGATTTTCAGTGTCCTATAGTATTTGCTGTGAGATCACGACATCACCAATCAGCAGAATGGCAGGTCTTTTTGCGTCTGCTGCTGTTTCGGTAGCTGAGTAGAAATAACTGCTATATTTGTTGTATAACCGCGTGCTGTCGGGGGAATTTCGGTACTACCAGACCCGTCAATTGGAAAGTTGTTTTTCCCTGCTGGTTAGTTATTTTTTACTTGCAGAAGTATTTCTTTTGTCTTCTAATCAAAAATATAAAAATGGCGTAGGAGGAAAAGGAAGACGGTGCAAATCCGTCACGGACCCGCCACTGTGAGCAGAGACTTTTTCTGCAAGTCAGATACTTTTCCTCTATTAAGCCAGCCTGTCTGAACTTCGTGGAGTAAGAAACCCGGCAGATTTTTCATGGATAATAAACGGTATCCCGAAACCCTTCATTAAGGTTTCGGGATTTTTTAATTTCAGACTGCTTTCTAGCGGATTTATTAATGGCGAAACTAAAATCACACAGTTTGAGTCGATTGATTTATATCAGTGGTGGGTGCCGTAGTGGTAAAAGTATCTATGCGCAAGAACTCGCAGAGAGTCTTCCCGGTCGTCGTGCCTATCTGGCAACCTGCCCGCAGATAGATGAAGAGATGGATCGGCGTATCGAGCGACATCAGCAGCAGCGTGAGAAAAAAGGGTGGCAAACGATTGAGGCTCCTCTCGAACTCAGTGCGGCAGTTCAACAGACAAAAGATTTTGATGTTCTGTTGATCGATTGCCTGACCCTGTGGATTAATAATCTGCTTTATCAGGTGGAGCAAGATGGCAGCTCCCTGACCGAACAACAGATTGGTGAGCGCTGTGCTGAACTTATCAAAATCTGCCGTCAAAGGGGACAGACAGTTATTTTTGTCACTAACGAATTGGGGATGGGGTTGGTGCCGGCTGACCCTATCTCGCGACATTATCGGGATTGCTTGGGACGGTGTAATCAAACGATTGCAAAACTGGCTGATGAAGCAGTTTTTATGGTCTCCGGTATTCCCCTTATTTTAAAGGAACCAGGGAATAATGAATATGGATTTATTGAATAAAACCATTGCTGAGATCAAGGGGCAGAATGGTGCAGCTAGAACCCAGGCAAAGGAGCGACTGGATCAGCTG
>JAUVCS010000085.1 GCA_030590745.1 Desulfuromusa sp. | reverse complement strand
AGTCCGCGGCAACGGCAAAATTATCCAGGAACAGGAAGCCGCCTTTCGTGGGGCAGGATGGAATGTTATCAAAGTGATCTGGGGGGGTGATTGGGATCGGTTGCTCGATGAAGATCAATCGGGCAAGCTGATTCAACGGATGAATGAAGTGCTCGATGGTGAAATGCAACGCTTCACCCTCGGCCAAGGTAGTTATATCCGCGAGAATTTTTTTGGAAAGTACCCGGAATTACTGGAACTGGTTGAACATTATAGTGATGAACAGCTCGGTTCACTCACCCGCGGCGGCCACGACCCAGAAAAGGTTTTTGCTGCATTTAAAGCGGCTTATGACCACAAAGGCTCACCAACAGTGATTCTGGCCCATACCATCAAAGGCTACGGAATGGGTGAGGCGGGTGAAGGGAAAAATATCACCCATTCGCAGAAAAAACTGAATGAAGAGGAGCTGAAAGAGTTTCGCTCCCGCTTCAATATCCCGATTAGTGATGACGAAATCGCCAATGCACCATTTTATCGACCAGCTGCCGGCAGCCCGGAGAACAAATACCTATTGGAGCGACGGGCTGAACTGGGTGGTTCAATCCCCAACCGTAACGACGGTAGCCACCCTATGGCTTGTCAGACCGACGAACTGATCCGTGAATACCTGAGCGGTTCTGGTGACCGTGAACTAGCGACCACCATGGCCTATGTTCATCTGCTAGCCAAACTGCTGCGTGACCCGGAGCTGGGTAAGTTGATTGTGCCGATTGTCCCGGATGAAGCACGAACCTTTGGTATGGAGGCGTTGTTCCGTCAGTCTGGCATCTACAGTCACACCGGGCAGCTCTACGAACCGGTCGACAAAGGTAGCCTGTTGTTCTACAACGAGAAAAAGACCGGTGCGATCCTCGAAGAGGGCCTTAGCGAAGCGGGTTCGATGGCCAGCTTCATTGCCGCAGGGACCGCCCATTCCAATAATGGTGTACGGACCATCCCCTTTTACACTTTCTATTCGATGTTCGGCTTTCAACGTGTTGGCGACTTGATCTGGCAGGCTTGTGACAGTCGAGCTCGCGGCTTTTTGATTGGGGCTACCTCTGGCCGAACGACTCTGGCCGGAGAGGGCTTACAACATCAGGACGGCCATAGCCATCTGCTGGCAATGGCGCCGACCAAGGTCAAAGCTTACGACCCTGCTTTTGCTTATGAACTGGCGGTTATTGTCCACGAAGGTTTGACCCGCATGTACTGTCATCAGGAGGATTGGATCTACTATTTGACGGTGATGAATGAAACTTACCAGATGCCTGCAATGCCAAAACGTGCCGATATCCGCGAGGGGATCATCAAAGGGATGTACAAATATCGCAGCGGTAAAAAAGGCAAACATAAGGCTCACCTGCTCGGCAGTGGTGCGATTCTCAATGAGGTTCTCAAAGCTCAGCAGCTATTGGAAGAAAAATACCAGGTGTGTGCTGATGTCTGGAGTGTAACCAGCTATAAAGAGCTTTACACCGATGCTATCGAGTGCGAGCGCTGGAATCTGCTCAACCCGGAGAAAAAAGCCAAAACTCCCTATCTGAGTCGCTTATTGGCAAAAGAGAAAGGAGTATTTGTTGCCGCTTCCGATTATATGAAGGTCTTGCCAGCAGCAGTCGCTCAGTGGTTTCCGCGTCCGCTGCATTGTCTCGGCACAGATGGCTTCGGTCGTAGCGATAGTCGTGAACAGTTGCGCGATTTCTTTGAAATCGATGCTCGCTATATTACCGTTGCAACTCTACGGCAACTTGCAGTGTGCGGAGATATTCCGATGAACACAGTCAGTAAAGCGATCAAAGAGCTTTCTATCAACCCTGACAAACTGAACCCACATATCGAATAAAGGACAAAGATGAAACATGAAATTACCGTCCCAGAAGTTTCCGAAGGGGTGACCTCCGGGACAATCATCTCGATCAACGTTGCCGTAGGTGATCAGGTTGAAGAGGACCAAACTTTGCTGGAACTGGAAACCGATAAAGCGGTGGTTGAGATTCCTGCCCCTGTTGCCGGAGAGGTCAGTGATATCAAAGTCGCAGAAGGTGACAAGGTTGCAATCGGTGCCGTAATCATGAGCGTCGAAGATGGTGAAGCAAAAGTAGCCATTCCAGAGCCACTAGAATCTGGGTTGCCCAAAGAACTGACACCGACAATCGTGATACCTGAGCCGGAACAAAATGAACCCCTGCCACCATCTGTCCAGTCTAAACCTGTCGAGCAGGTTCTCGATTTGACACCTGTCAGGCGAGATGATCAGGTCGCCCCAGCCGCTCCCTCGGTGCGACGTCTGGCTCGTGACTTGGGGGTCGATATCTACCAGGTGTTGGGAACCGGTTCTGGTGGCCGGATTTGTGCTGAAGATGTACGGCTCTTTGTTCGTGATAAAATGCAACAACTTACAGGGGGTGGAGCAACATCGATAACAACTGACGAATTTACCGGTGTCTATGCTCAACGGCCACTCCCTGATTTCAGCAAGTGGGGCGAGATCAGTACCGAACCATTATCGCGGATCCGCAAACTGACCGCTGCTGCTGTGAGTTACGCCTGGTCAACTATCCCGATGGTGACCCAATACGATAAGGCAGTAATTGAAGGGTTGGAAGATTTCCGCAAGGACTACAATTATCGGGTCACTGCTGAAGCGAAACTGACGCTGACGGCAGTTCTGGTCAAGGTTTGTGCGGCCGCATTGAAAACCTTTCCTCAATTTAACAGCAGTCTTGATTTGGCTCGCGAGGCGTTGATTCTCAAGCATTACCAGCATATCGGTGTTGCGGTTGATACAGCTAATGGGTTGCTGGTTCCGGTCATCAAGGATGCAGGAGATAAAGGGATTGAAGAGCTTGCAATAGAATTGAATGATTTAGCGGAGAAAACCCGGCAACGTAAAATCAGCCCAGCAGATATGGAGGGCGGCTGCTTTATCATCAGCAACCTTGGGGGTATCGGTGGTGATGCCTTCACTCCGATTGTCTATGCACCACAGGTTGCAATTCTTGGTGTTTCCCAAGCTGAAATGCAGCCAGTCTGGAACGGCCGGGAGTTTGAGCCCCGACTGATGCTACCTTTATCACTCAGTTATGATCACCGGGTCATTGACGGAGCTGCTGGGGCAAGATTCCTACGTTGGATTTGTGTGGCATTGGAAAATCCAATTCATCTGGCAATGAAGGGTTAGCATATGCGCCAAGGAGAGAAGAATACTAGACATGCCCAGCTGGTTGTCATTGGTGCCGGACCCGGTGGCTACGCCGCAGCCTTTAAGGCCGCCGAACTCGGTCTCTCGGTCACCCTGATTGACCCCGAAATCAAACCAGGTGGGGTCTGTCTGTATCGCGGTTGTATCCCATCCAAATCTTTACTGCATGTCGCCAAGCTACTTACAGAAGCAGAAGAAGCACATTCAATCGGGGTTAGTTTTGGTAAACCCAAGATTGATATTGCCCAGATTCGCACTTGGAAAAGCAACATCATCGAAAAACTGACCGATGGTTTGGCAATGAAGGCCAGTAAGCTTAACATTGACTACCTGTGTGGTTTGGCCCTTTTTATCGATAATCACAACCTGAAAATAAAGACTAACAACGGTGAAGAGCTACAGCTGGAATTCGATCAGGCAATTATTGCTACTGGTTCCCGGCCAATCTTGCTTCCGGGCATCAGAGCAACTAGTTCTCGGATCATCGATTCAAGCGGCGCGCTGGAACTAACAGACGTACCCAAAAGCTTGCTGGTGGTTGGCGGTGGTTACATTGGACTTGAGCTGGGTTCTGCATATGCGTCTCTGGGTTCGAGAGTCTCAGTGGTCGAAATGACCAATGGTTTGTTGCCTGGGTGTGACCGTGATCTGGTTTCTCTGCTAAAACGGCGGCTTGATGAAAAATTGAGTGAAATTACCCTCAGCAGCAAAGTGGTTGCGTTGAAAGAACAAAAAAATGGAGTGCAAGTCACTCTGGAAAATATAGAGGGCAAACGAACTAACAAGCGCTATGACAAGGTGCTGATTGCTATCGGGCGTTGTCCGAACACGGAAAATCTTGGGCTGGAGAATACTGCAGTTATACTGACAGCGAAGAACTTTATCGAAGTTGATGGCCAACTACGAACCGCCGAACCACACATTTTTGCCATTGGTGATATTGTTGGAGAACCAATGCTGGCTCACAAAGCCTATGGCGAAGCAAACATTGCTGCAGAAGTAGCCGCTGGCAGAAAAGCGATTTTCGAACCACGAGCGATTCCGGCGGTGGTCTTTACTGATCCGGAAATTGCTTGGTGCGGGCTGACCGAGACTCAGGCCCGTGAGCGGAAACTGAAAGTTAAAACCACTAAAATTTCGTGGCGTGAAAACGGTCGCGCCCTGACCTTAGGGCGGGATGATGGCTTGACTAAATTGATTGTCGATGCGGAAAATGATCGTATTCTCGGAGTCGCAGTGGTCGGTTCAGGGGCCGGTGAACTGATCGCCGAAGGGGTTGTTGCTTTGGAAATGGCGGCAGTCAGTGAAGATCTACGTAGATCGATTCATCCCCATCCAACTCTCTCAGAGACAATTTTTGAAGCGGCGGAGAGATTGTATAAGAGATAACACCATCAGTTGAACAGAGTCCAATCTCTCTGTTTGGAAACTGAGCTTATTTTTACATCTGAATACCTATCCATTGTCTATTGATGACAATAGGAAGCGTTTTTTTCTCTTACCCAGCAAAGAGAGTTGCTCAGGTTTGGATTGGATGGTCAAGTTTTTATGCAACTCGAAGTTGCTGCTTCACAAAATTTAGAATCCCACCGACCAGAAGGTGTTGCCGCTGGCGATCCGAAACTTCAAGAAGTGTGACGATTTCACGCGTGCCAATTTGAACCGGGATTTCTCTTGCTCCATTTTTTATCAAGGTACGGATATTATTGAAGGTAATAGTGTCTCCCTGTTTAAACACTTGAGAGTCTGCTGGATTTTTAAACGTCAACGGCAAGATACCAAAGTTGCAGAGGTTTGCCTTGTGAATCCGGGCAAAACTTTTGACAATCTTGGCTCTGACACCTAGATAGCGAGGTGCTAGAGCGGCATGCTCCCGGCTGGATCCCTGGCCGTAATTTTCACCACCAATCACGACTGTGTTTCCGAGTTGGTGACAGCGACGATGGAACTCAGGATCGGTCTGATAAAAAACGTACTCACTGATTGCATCAATATTTGATCGCAGCGGAAGAACCTTGCTTCCGGC
>JAUVCS010000157.1 GCA_030590745.1 Desulfuromusa sp. | reverse complement strand
GGGACTGGGGAAGAAACTGTAAGGGGCGGCGCTATCTATTTAGAATTTATGGCCGATAGAAAAGAATGGTTTCTTTAAAGGATTATTTCCTTCAAAGAGCCATTTTAGTGACAATCAATTAATGCAATAGAAAGGATGCGTAATCATGGGTATTAGCATTTGTCTGGCAGGTGCCACTGGCTGGGCGGGATCCGCTTTGGCGCAAGGAATATATTCAGCACCAGACATGGAATTAGTCAGTGCGGTATCAAGGTCTCACGCTGGAAAACCACTTGGTTCTGTTATCGACCAGGCAGACAATACGACCCTTCTCTCCGCAACAGTAGCTGAAGCGTTACTTACTCGTCCGGAGGTATTTATTGAGTACACCAAACCCGATGTAGCCAAGGCCAACATACTGCTGGCGCTTCAACAGGGTTGCCATGTTCTGGTGGGAACGTCCGGCTTGAGAGAGGACGACTATCAAGAAATCGATGAAGTAGCACAAGGGGTGGGAAAAGGGGTGCTGGCCTGTGGCAATTTCTCGCTTACAGCAGTACTTTTACAAAAGTTTTCAGAAATGGCCGCTAAGCATATTCCCCATTGGGAAATTATTGATTACGCCAGTTCTACTAAAATTGATTCTCCTAGTGGGACAGCAAGAGAGTTAGCATATAGCCTCTCCAAGATCAGAGAATCCCAGCTCGATATCCCCCTCGATCAAGGTCAGGGGCCCAAGGGAATCCGGGGAGCCCGTTTGAATGGAACCCAGGTACACGCGGTTCGCCTTCCGGGTTACGTACTTTCGCTTGATGCGATCTTTGGTATGCCCGATCAAAAATTGGTCATAAAGCATGAGGCCGGAACAAGTGCCCTGCCCTATGTGGATGGAGCACTGTTGGGAATAAGAAAAGTTACAAGCTTGGTCGGTTTACATCGCGGCCTAGCTTCAGTTATGGACTTTTAATACGGAATATTGGCTCTATTTATAAACGCTTTGTTTTCTTGGTAATCATGTGTTTGTTCGTCGGTGCCAATATCGCGAAGGTGCCGATCGAAAAATCACCGGCGCACTGATTCCGTTTCAGCCCAGGGTTTTAAGCTACCTGTAACTGATATGTTTTAACTCATCGACAAGTTGAGGATTATGCACCTGAATCGTATCATCACGACCATAGACACACATACAGCCGGCCAACCGACCCGGGTTGTCACCAGCGGACTGCCCCATATCCCGGGGAAAAGCATGCAGGAAAAAAAGGCATGGATGGCAAACAACGAGGAAGATCTGCGAAAAATGCTCATGTGGGAGCCGCGAGGGCATCGTGACATGTTTGGTGCAATTCTCACCGCACCGGTTTCAGAGAACGCCGACATAGGGATTATCTACATGGATGGCGACGGCTACCTTGATATGTGCGTGCACGGATCGATTGGCGCGATCACCGCCATGGTCGAATGCGGCATGCTCAAGTTGATCGATAGTACGAGTGAGCAAGCGCAACAGGTCATTCTCGACGCCCCGGCCGGAAAAATCCACGCTACGGTCCATTTGGAGCGGGGCCGCGCCAAGAGCGTGACGATTCAGAATATTCCCTCTTTCTACTATGATGATTTGGAAATCGAACTGGACGGGATAGGGAGGCTTACCGTTTCGGTATGCTATGCCGGCAACTATTTCGCCATCGTTAAGGCCGAACACTTGGGAATGAGTGTCGAACGACAGCAGGTCGATAAATTGATCCAATACGGCCTGGCGATTCGAGATAAGGTGAACCTAGGCATCGAAATCCTGCATCCCGAGAGCGGCGAAGCCGGTCGGGTCGATCTGGTCGAAATCTATGAAGAAACCGACCCGCCACGCAATGTTGTGATTTTCGGCTCAGGACAGGTCGATCGTTCGCCCTGCGGCACCGGTACAGGAGCTAAAATGGCGCTGCTCCATGTGCAGAACAAATTAAAAGTGGGACAGTCGTACTCTTATCAGAGCATTATCGGTACTGAGTTTGTCGGTAAGATTCTCTCGGAAAAACAGATGAAGGACCGGATCGCAATTATTCCGGCAGTGACCGGTCGAGCTTATATCATTGGTTTACAGAAATTCGTTATTGATAATGAAGATCCCTTTAAATATGGTTTGTGTCTATAAAAGAGCGCATGACGATACTCAACCTTTTGTGGACGGAGCCCTTTTGGGAGTAAAAAAGGTGAGCAGCTTAATCGGTTTGCATCGAGGGTTAGCTTCAGTTATGGATTTCTAGAGTTGAGCGCCCTACTTGTTACAAACTCGGTCTTGATAATAATAATCATGGTTGGTATACCTAGCCCAACGCTAGTAAATACTAGGCACTTGTTCCTTGGAGAATATTTTTTGAGAAATTTTGATCCATATAAACTCCCGATAAAAGGAGGTTTCCTTTCTTATGAATAACGAAATCTATCAGACGATTAAAGGTCGGATATTGTGCCTGGATTATGCTCCTGGCTGTATCTTGAATGAAAAAGTTCTGGCAAAGGAATTTGGCGTCAGTCGCACACCGTTGCGTGAAGTGCTGAACCGATTGGAGTGGGATCAGTTGGTTCGGGTTTTGCCGCGCACTGGAACCATGGTTGCCGAGATTGAGTTTCAACAGATCATGAACACGTTTCAGGTACGATTGGGAATTGAAGAAATGATCGGTAAACTGGCTGCGGAACATATAGCCACAGAGCATCTTCAGCGACTGGTGAAGTTACAGGAAGAATGCGAAAAGTTGTTTGAGAGTAGGAATAAGTTCGCATTAGTAGAGGTCGACAGGGGGTTACGGACAATTCTCACCGACGCTGCAAATAATCCGGTACTCAAAAACATCTCCGAAGCTCTTTATGACCTTACCGCCAGGTTATGGTGTGCCGTTCTTGACAAAGGGGACTGGAAGGAAGAAGTTCAATCAATTGTTGATGAAATCGGCCAGACCATTACAGTGTTGAAGAGCGATGAAAAAAAACTTGGGGCATTGAGACGTGATTTATTGACTCAACATGTTGAACGTATTACACACAAATTTCTGGCTGCGCCTATCTAGAAAACTATAAATTTAAGAAATTAACCCAAAATCTGTTCTTCACAAATAATTTTGATTCCCCGATTGGAAAGCTCTTCCATGATTTTTTCAGCGGGGATATCGACGGTAGGCGACAAAAGACCTTTGGTGGCAATTTCACCCTGGGCAAGCATCTGTGCAACAATGCTTGCCGGATAACCAAACCCTTTATTCATCCCCGATTCCAGCTGTGCTACCCTCCCCCTGCGATCCCAAACCACCTAAAACAACAATTTTCACCAGACAACATCCACGGACAGAAAAAAATCAATCCAGAATCTCGGCAAAAACCCGCATAAAGCTCCCACCAAGAATGGCGATAATATCTTCATCGGAATAGCCTCTGACAATCAATTCCTGGGTAAAATCACCTAGTCCGGCATGGGTATCAACAAGATCATGAGATTCAATTGCCGGAACCATTTTCATGAAATCAGCGTGGCTGTCACAAAGATCAAAACCAAGCCCGACGTGCTGGGCACCAACAAGATTGACAATATGGTCAACATGGTCAACAAAATGAGCAACGGTGACATTTGGTTCGTTATCACGAACAAACACATTGAGAGCGTTCATCCCGACAACGCCACCAGTTTTGGCAATAGCTATGATCTGCTCATCTGTCAGGTTACGCATTGATTCTGCCAGGGATCGGCAGTTTGAATGGGAA
>JAUVCS010000078.1 GCA_030590745.1 Desulfuromusa sp. | reverse complement strand
CAGAGTAAGCGTGATTAATTGTTAATTCAAATCCCCTGTGACGGCATCCAGCTGACGATAAATATTTATTAACAATAAAAATTGCAGTTGACATTTTTCGACACGTCCGCTATACGAAATTGGAGAAACTCCCTAAAATCTATCATTTCCCACAGGCTATAGAAATTTGTATGGAATTTAATATTGGTCAAAAAATAAAAATGCTGCGCAAAGAACGAAAACTGACTTTGCAGGATGTTGCCAATGAAACCGGCTTCTCCCCGGCTCTTATTTCGCAGATTGAAAATAATAACGTTTCACCGCCAATCGCAACCCTGTCCAAGATTGCCCGCTTCTTCGATGTGAAGATGAGTTATTTCTTTGAAGAGGAAGAAGGATCATCACGCTACGAAATTGTTCGCCATAACGAGCGCCGTATCGTCAGTCGGGTTATTTCCAAAGATGGCAGTAAGCACGGATACACCTACGAAGCCCTCTCTTTCCGGAAAAAAAATAAAAAGATGGAGCCATTTTTCCTCACCGTCACCGAACGGGCCCAGGAGGAGACCCTCTACAATCATGAAGGGGAAGAGTTTCTCCTGATTGTCAGTGGCACAGCTGAAATTATTCTTGATGATGAACGCTTCACCCTGGAAGAGGGTGATGCCGTCTATTTTGACTCCACCGTCAAACACCGCCTCCTCTCCAAAGAGGGTGAAACGGTACAGGTTCTAGCGGTCGTAACCCGCTGAGATAAAAATTTATGACCAGCAGCCAGGTCTAAAAGAAACATATTCAACGGAGAGACGCAGAGACAGAGAGAACGCTGAGAAAAACAAAATCTCTTTTTTATGCTTTTAAAACCTTAAAAAACGATTTTGGCTTTCTCTCCAACTCTCCTTCTCCGCGTCTCTCCGTTAAAGCTTTTGATTTTATTTCCAACCAAGGGAGAAACATACCAATGAGCAGTTTTGAGAAGAAAAATCTTGCCGATTGGGACGTCCAGGCAAAAAAAGAGAAAAAAACCGACGACCTTTCCAATTTCAAATGGGACACGGCAGAAGGGATCAGCGTTAAACCCCTTTACACCGCAGCCGACACCGCCAACCTTAAATATACCGACACCATCCCCGGTTATGCCCCGTTCATCCGTGGACCAATGGCAACCATGTATGCCGGTCGCCCCTGGACGGTACGTCAATATGCCGGTTTCTCCACCGCTGAAGAATCAAACGCTTTCTATAAACGGAATCTGGCTGCAGGGCAGCAAGGACTTTCCGTTGCCTTTGACCTGGCGACCCATCGTGGCTACGACTCTGACCACCCTCGGGTTGTCGGGGATGTCGGCAAAGCTGGGGTTGCAATCGATTCTGTCGAGGACATGAAAATTCTTTTCGACAGCATCCCTTTAGATAAAGTTTCCGTCTCCATGACCATGAACGGTGCCGTCCTCCCCATTCTGGCCAACTATATTGTCGCTGCTGAAGAGCAGGGGGTCAGTCAGGAAAAGCTGGCCGGAACGATCCAGAACGATATCCTTAAAGAGTTCATGGTTCGTAATACCTATATATATCCACCAGCACCATCAATGCGGATCATTGGTGATATTATTGAATTCACCAGCCAGAACATGCCGAAGTTCAATTCTATCTCAATTTCCGGGTACCATATTCAGGAAGCAGGGGCTAACAATGCCCTGGAGCTGGCATTTACTCTGGCCGATGGTCTTGAATATGTTCGTGCTGCGGTCAAGAAAGGATTGGATGTCGATGCTTTTGCACCGCGTCTCTCGTTCTTTTTTGCCATCGGGATGAATTTTTTCATGGAAGCCTCAAAATTGCGGGCAGCACGCTATCTATGGGCAGAAATGATGAGTGAGTTCAGTCCCAAAAATCCCAAATCATCAATGCTGCGAACCCACTGTCAAACTTCGGGATGGTCACTCACCGAACAGGATCCCTATAATAATGTCGTCCGGACCACCATCGAAGCACTGGCAGCAATTCTCGGTGGAACCCAGTCACTCCATACCAATGCTCTGGATGAAGCGATTGCTCTGCCAACTGATCACAGTGCCAGAATTGCCCGTAATACCCAACTGGTCATCCAGGAAGAATCGGGCATCTGTAATGTTGTCGATCCCCTCGGTGGCTCCTATTATGTAGAATCACTGACCAATTCACTGATTGAGGAAGCACAAAAAATTCTCAAAGAGATTGAAGATCTGGGTGGAATGACCAAAGCAATTGAAACAGGAATGCCGAAGTTACGGATTGAGGAATCAGCCGCAAAAAAACAGGCTGCCATCGATAGTGGCCGGGATGTTATTGTCGGGGTCAATAAATACCAATTGGCAGAAGAAGATGAGATTGAAGTTCTCGATGTTGATAATGCTGCCGTGCGTAAATCGCAGATTGCCCGGCTCAATAAAATGCGTGCCGAACGGGATGAAGCAGCATGTCAGAAAGCCCTTGAGAATATCACCACAGCCTGCGAAAATGGGACGGAAAATCTTCTTGATCTCAGCGTTAAAGCAGCCCGTTTGCGTGCCTCAATTGGTGAGATATCTGACGCTATGGAAAAAACTTTTGGCCGACATCGGGCTGAAATCAAACTTGTTTCAGGAGCCTACGGATCAGTTGTGAATCAGGATAATGACTTTACTGAATTAAAAAAACGGGTTGATGACTTTGCTGCCAAGGAAGGACGTCGTCCCAGAATCTTGATTGCTAAAATGGGTCAGGACGGTCACGACCGTGGAGCCAAAGTGGTCGCCACCGCCTACGCCGATATCGGTTTCGATGTCGATGTCGGTCCCCTCTTTCAGACCCCCGAAGAAACCGCTAAAATGGCCGTTGAAAACGATGTGCATGTGGTTGGGGTTTCCAGCCTCGCTGCCGGACACAAAACCCTGGTTCCCCAGTTGATCGCTGAACTGAAAAAATTAGGGGCGAATGACATTACCGTCGTCTGCGGCGGGGTTATTCCACGCCAGGATTACCCTGCCCTCACTGCCGCCGGGGCAAAAAAGATTTTCGGCCCAGGAACTTCAATCATCGTCTCTGGTGGACAGACCCTGGATGCGATTGAGGGCAAGTAAAACCACTTTTAACGGAGAGGCGGAGAGAAGGAGAGTTGGAGAGAAGGTCAAAACCATACAATAGCCACCAAGGTCGCCAAGACAACCAAAGTCAAAAGTGTTTTTTAAGGTTTTAAAACCCAAAAAAGATTTTTGTTTTTCCTTGGTGTCTCGCTTAAAGGCGCCTACTTCTGGTGGTGGCTAAATTTAAGATTTTGATTTTCCTCTCCGTCTCTCCAACTCTGCGCCTCTCCGTTAAAACATTCCTCACAGGTACAAACTTTGACAAATATCAAAAAACTTGCAGATGACGTCCGTTCCGGCAATATCCGCTCCCTTGCCAAGGCGATCACCTTGATCGAAAGCCGCAGTCCTGACCATACAAAAGCTGCGGCTGAGCTGCTTGATAATCTCCTCCCCGACACTGAAAACGCTATCAGAATTGGTATTTCCGGGGTCCCCGGGGTCGGAAAAAGTACCTTCATTGAGGTATTTGGGATGAAACTGCTGCAACAGGGGCACAAAATCGCCATCCTTGCCGTTGACCCTTCCTCACAACTCTCCGGTGGATCAATTTTAGGGGATAAAACCCGCATGGAGGAACTGGCGCGGGAGAAAAATGCCTTTATCCGCCCCTCCCCTGCAGGGACAACCCTCGGTGGAGTTGCCCGTAAAACCCGTGAGACCATGTTGCTCTGTGAGGCCGCCGGCTACGATATCATCATTGTTGAAACCGTCGGAGTTGGTCAGTCAGAAATTACCGTTGCCTCGATGGTTGATTTCTTTCTGTTACTCCAACTGGCAAATGCCGGGGATGAACTGCAGGGGATCAAAAAAGGGGTGATGGAGATCGCCGATGCGATTTTGATCAATAAAGCCGAAGGAGACAACCGCCCCCGTGCAGAACTGGCAAGACAGCAATATGTCAACGCCCTCCACCTTCTCACCCCCAAAAGCTACCACTGGCAGGTTCCGGCACTTCTCTGCAGCGCCCTCCATAATCAGGGGGTTGATGAAGTCTGGCAGATGATTCTCGATTTTGTCGCCACCATGAAGCACCACGGTGAATTTGTGGAAAAACGCCGCCTTCAAGCAACCGACTGGATGTGGACCCTGGTGATGGACGACCTGAAAGAGCTGTTTCTCCACGATAAAAATGTCGCCGCCATGGTAGATCAGATCCAAACCAGCGTTGCAACCGGAATAACAACTCCAAGTACTGCATCCAGACGATTACTGGAAGCGTTCAAAAGACATTAACTTTTAACGGAGAGGGGGAGAGATGGAGAGAAACGCAGAGAAAATCGAAATTCTCAATTCATTGAGTGGGCAAATTCTTGATTCCGCAATTGAAGTTCACCAGATTATGGGTGGGCCGGGACTTCTTGAAGCTGTTTATGAAGAAGCCTTGGTTCATGAACTCAAACTACGTAATATGGCAATTGAAAGGCAAAAACCGATTTCAATTCATTACAAAGGTTGCAACCTGAAAAAGCCCCTGATTCTTGATCTATTTGTAAACAATACGATTATTATTGAAGTAAAAAGCGTTGAAAAATTCAACCCGATCTTTCACGCACAATTGTTGACTTATCTGCGCTTGATGGATATTCCACTTGGTCTCATTATTAATTTTGGGGAAAAATATATCAAAAACGGATTTCACCGGGTTGTGAATAATTTTCCATAGTGATTTACGTTCGAAAAATAAACTTTCAACGGAGAGACGCTGAGACAGAGAGAACGCTGAGAAAAACAAAATCTCTTTTTTATATTTTCAAACCTTAAAAAACGATTTTGACTTTGACTTTCTCTCCACCTCTCCCACTCTGTAATTCTGTCTGATTATCGACTTGGGTGAGAAATATATCAAAAATTGATTTCTCAGGGTCATGAATAATTTTCCATAGGATTTACGTTTGAAAAAAACTTTCAACGGAGAGACGCTGAGACAGAGAGAACGCTGAGAAAAACAAAATCTCTTTTTTATATTTTCAAACCTTAAAAAAAGATTTTGACTTTGACTTTCTCTCCAACTCTCCTTCTCAGCGTCTCTCCGTTAAAAAAGGAGTCAACAATGCTAAAAAAAATCAACCACATCGGTATCGCCGTTAAAAATCTCGAAACAGCCATCCCTTTTTACCGTGATCAACTGGGAATGACCTTTGAGGGAACTGAGGAAGTTGCTGAACAAAAAGTCAAAGTTGCCTTTCTTGAAATTGGTGAAAGCCGGATTGAACTATTAGAACCAACTGCGGATGATTCACCGGTCGCTATTTTCATTGAGAAAAAAGGGGAGGGAACTCACCACATCGCTTATGAGGTGGATGATATCGAAGCAACCATTGCAGCGCTGAAAGAACAGGGGGTTCGCCT
>JAUVCS010000110.1 GCA_030590745.1 Desulfuromusa sp. | reverse complement strand
ATGGCGAAGCAAAAGAAAATCTTCCTTGCCGGAGCCGCTGAAAACAAACTGAATCTGAAAAAAGCGGAAGCGGTTTTTGATCTGATGGAAAAGTTTGCCGCCTACGGTTTCAATAAGTCCCATTCGGCAGCCTATGCGCTGATCGCTTACCAGACGGCCTATCTTAAAGCCCATTATCCGGTTGAATTCATGGCTGCGCTGTTGACCGAGGATATGGAGAACACCGACAAAGTGATCAAAGATATCGGTGAAGTCCGGGCGATGGGAGTAGAAGTTCTGCCGCCGGATATCAATGCCTCCGAGCGCTCTTTTACCGTTGCTGACGAGGTGATGCGATTCGGTCTTGGAGCGGTGAAAGGGGTTGGATCTGCTGCCCTTGATTCGATTCAACTGGTTCGCAAAGATAAGCCGTTTCTTTCTCTGCAGGATTTTTGTGAACGGGTTGATCTGCGTAAAGTGAATAAAAAGGTGGGAGAAGCCCTGATTAAATGTGGTGCTTTTGATTCCCTGGGAGGGAAACGGGCTCAGTTTCTTTCCGCCCTTGAAGATTCTATGGAGATTGGTCAACGGTTGCAACGCGAACAGGAATCGGGGCAGGATTCTCTGTTTGGCACCCAGGAAATTTTATCCGCAGGGGGGAATGGTTATGGTGGTCTCCCCGATATTGAAGAGTGGGATGAGAAAACCCTGTTGAGTTACGAAAAAGAGTCATTGGGCTTTTATGTCACCGGTCATCCATTGGCACGCTATAGTGATTCGATCAAACGCTTTGCCACCTGTGACGCTGCCGGGCTGTCAGAGCGGACTGATAAAGAATCGGTGCGGGTCTGTGGGATCATCTCAACAGTGAAAGAGTTGATCACTAAAAAGGGGGATCGGATGGCATTTGTCACCCTGGAGGATTTGAGTGGTTCAGTTGAAGTGATTGTCTTTCCGGAAGTCTACAGTGCTGCAATGGAACTGATAAAGGGGGAGGATCCTCTACTGGTCAGTGGTGAACTGGATGTTGGTGAAGAGGCGTGTAAAATATTAGCAACCGAAGTATCTCTGTTGCGTGATGTCAAAGAGACGCTGGCTAAACTGGTCCATATTCGCTTGACTACCCCGGGGTTGGATGAGATGCAGATGCGGCAGCTTAAGGGGATTGTCCAGCGTTACCGCGGTCACTGTGATGTTCAGTTGCACATCACGATTCCCAACCGGAGTGAGACGGTCATTACTCTGCCGGATCAGTTGAAAATGGCAGCGACCGATGAGGCGCTGGCTGCTGCCGAAAAATTGTTTGGCTACAATGTGATGAACTTTGAATGATTTAACACCCTGTTAGATACTATTCTGGACTAATACTTGACCTTTCATCTGGTGAAGCTTTAATCTAAGCATCTTTTGCAGAAACTTTAAATAAATAGATACCAATGCAAGTTAGGGAGAAACTGAATGAATCAATACTTGGACTTTGAGCAGCCAATTGCCGATCTAGAAACAAAAATTGGTGAATTGCGCGAGTATTCAACCGATAATGTCGATTTTTCCAGTGAGATAAAAAAACTCGAAAAAAAGGCGGATAAACTGAAAAACGAGGTTTATTCCAACCTCTCCCGCTGGCAACGAACCCAGTTAGCCCGGCACGCTAAACGTCCCTATAGTCTCGATTACATTGAGCGGATTTTTACCGACTGGTCAGAGGTCCACGGAGACCGGAACTATCGTGATGATCCTGCGCTGGTTTGCGGTTTTGCCAAGATCGATGGCAAACCCTGTTGCGTCATCGGTCACCAGAAAGGGCGCAATACCAAGGAGAAAGTCCACCGTAACTTTGGTATGCCAAATCCTGAAGGGTACCGTAAGGCCTTGCGGGTTATGCAGTTGGCTGATCAGTTTGGACTGCCAATATTTACCTTTGTCGATACCCCGGGAGCTTTCCCTGGGATCGGAGCAGAGGAGCGTGGTCAGGCCGAAGCAATTGCCCGAAATTTACGCGAGATGGCAATGTTGCGTGTCCCGGTCATTGTCACTATCACCGGTGAAGGGGGTTCCGGGGGGGCATTGGCCATTGCGGTTGGTAACCGGGTGTTGATGATGCAATATTCAGTCTATGCAGTTATCTCACCGGAGGGCTGTGCTGCGATCCTCTGGAATGATGGAACCAAGGGTCCGCAGGCAGCAGAGGCCTTGAAGTTGACAGCGCAGGATGTTGACAGCTTGGGGACAGTGATTGATGAAGTTATTCCCGAGCCCCTCGGTGGAGTGCATCAGGATCATGATCTGGCTGCGAGCACTCTTAAAAAGCACCTCTTGAAACATCTGAGCGAACTTGAAGAATATTCCCCTGAGGGGCTGATTGAGCAACGCTACCAGCGTTTCAGAGTGATTGCTGAATTTGAAGAACCAAAATAGTCCTCTGGCAAGTTTGTCCTATCGAAGCTGGCGCCTGGCAGGTTGTTTTATCCTCAGCCTCCTGTTGGTGAGTTGTGGTGGTCATACGTCCCGGGTTATTGATACACCTGAGACCCGTGAACTTAAAGGGTGGCAAAAACCCTATGAAGTTGATGGAAAACGCTACCAACCGCTGCGTGATCACCATGGCTTTACGCAACGGGGTGTGGCCAGCTGGTATGGACGTAAGTTTCATGGTCGCAAAACCAGCAATGGTGAAACTTATGATATGTATGGCCTCAGTGCTGCACATAAAACTCTTCCCATGGGTGTTTACGTCAAGGTGACCCATTCAGGCAATGGGCAACAGATTATTCTCCGGATCAATGACCGGGGACCGTTTGTCGCCGGACGGATTATCGATCTCTCCTATGGTGCGGCAAAACAGCTTGGGATTGTCGATTCCGGCACGGCAAAAGTTCAACTTGTAGCGCTCGGGTTCCGTAAAACAGATCATGGCCAGGTGGAATATCAGACCCCGGTCGATTATGATTCCGGGAGTTTTACCGTTCAAATCGGAGCTTTTTCGTCTTCCGAGAATGCCTATCGACTGACCGCCAAGATGAAAAGGGACTTTGGCAAGGCGGTTGTCTCTGAGGGGATGGTCAATGGTCAGCCGATCTATCGGGTCAGGGTTGGCTATTTTCGTTCTCTTGAAAAAGCCGAAGTTGCGGTCGATAATTTTGTCTCAAGCGGTTTCCCCGGAAGTTATGTCATTGCCTTTGACTGATGGTGCTGCCAGGTGTTTCTGTTCTTTTATTGTTGAGAAAATAAAAAATGATCTAAACAGTTGCTTTGCTGTTTTATTCATGCTAGTGTTCTGCGTTATCAGATCCAGTTTGTGTAGATTATTTCACTGTCAAGTTAGATAAAAACCGCACAGACCATTAGGGCTGAGTGGTTTTTTTTATGACTTGCAGACACTGGTCTGCGTCACGTAACTCCCGCAGGGGACAAGTAAGGAGAAAGTAAAATGGCAGAAGGAACAGTTAAATGGTTCAACGATTCTAAAGGGTTTGGTTTTATCGAGCAGGATAACGGTCCAGACGTTTTCGCTCACTTTTCCGCAATTACTGGAGAAGGTTTCAAGTCTTTGTCTGAAGGCGCACGCGTCAGCTTTGATGTTGTTGATGGCCAAAAAGGTCCTCAAGCAGCAAATATCGTCCGGCTCTAAAATATATTATTATTTTAAGTCTAAAAGCTCCGTGGGTAACCACGGGGCTTTTTTTATTTCAGAAAGAGTTGGAACAGGTTATAATTGAACCACACCTAATTTTTTTATCACTTCTCTCTCAGTGAGTTTGCTTGAAAGAAAAAGCCAGATCGCTGCAGATGCTGAAATAGCGAAAGGATCTAATCATGCCATACGTTGAATTTAATCTGACCAAGGGGGCTACAGCAGAACAGAAAGCTCAGCTTGTCGAAGGGGTCACCGATTTATTGGTTAAGGTTCTTGATAAAAATCCCTCATCGACGCAGGTCATTATTAAAGAGATTGAGTCCGATAGTTGGGGAATCTCTGGTCGTTCAGTCAAGAGATTGCGTGCAGAAGGTAAAACTGCAAACATCTCCAAAGATTGAAAAAAACTGAGTCAGGTCGACTGAAAAACTCCAATCGGGATGAAACCAACCGGGGGGTCGTACTTGGCTTAGTTGCCTACCTGACCTGGGGATTGTTCCCCGCTTTTTTCAAATTACTTCCTGAATCAACCCCGTTAGAAATTATTTCCCATCGGATTTTCTGGTCAGCTATTTTTCTACTCATTTTAGTTCTGCTGCGGCATCAGGCGGGGAAAATTATTCAGACCCTGAGAGATCGTAAAGTTTTATTGACTTTGTCTGTTTCAACTCTTCTGATTGCAACTAACTGGCTCACTTTTTTATTTGCAGTGCAAAAGGGCGAGGTGTTGCAATCGAGTTTAGGGTATTTTATTACTCCACTGCTCAGTGTTCTGCTTGGTTTTGTATTTCTTCGTGAACGGTTGGGCTGGTTACAAAAAGTCAGCGTCCTGTTTGCTTTCTCCGGTGTTTTATATCTGATTGTCGGGTATGGTCGAATCCCCTGGATCGCGTTGATTCTGGCGATCTCTTTTGGCTTTTACGGTTTATTGCGCAAGGTTGCTAAAATCGATGCCCTGATTGGATTAACCGTTGAGACCCTCCTTTTAGCTCCAGTTGCCGCCATTTACATGGTCTATCTGTCCAGTTCCGAGCAGGCAACTTTTTTGAGTGGGTTCCAAAACTACAACCTTTTATTACCGTTGTCGGGAGTGATCACTGCCATACCACTGCTGTTTTTTATTGCTGCAGCACGCCGTTTACCGTTGACCAG
>JAUVCS010000257.1 GCA_030590745.1 Desulfuromusa sp. | reverse complement strand
TGGAATCAGCCGGAAAAATCTTTGGGAGAAGATGAAGCTATATCGGTTGTAAATAATGAAATCTCCCCCAGCCCCTCTTTTCCAAAGAGGGGAGTTATTAAACCTCCCCCTTTGAAAAAGGGGGATTGGGGGGAATTTTTTGTCAGATTCAAAACCAACAGGAGAAAAACTATGCTTTTTGTGATTCGTTGTCTCGACAAAAAAAACCATTTACCCGTTCGCCAAGAGAATCGTCCTGCGCATGTGGCATATCTTAAAAGTTTTGGTGAAAAACTTTTTGCTGCAGGGGCCATTCTGGATGATAACGAAATGATGTGTGGTTCGGTTGTTATCCTTGATGTTGCTGACAAAGCCGAAGCCGAAGCTTTTGCTGCGGGTGATCCCTATGCCAAAGCAGGACTTTTTGAGCAGAGATCCATTGATCGCTGGAATAAAGTGTTGCCATAAAATCGATCCCTGAGATGGAAAGATTTCTGGCGACTGACTCAGCCGAAGCCGACCTTGACAACAACACCAGCTTGACTCAAACATTGTTCATAGCTATGATTAAATTATAATCAAATTGATTATAATCGAAATGGGAGGTCGGGTATGGCGCAGGTAAAAACCAGAGTTTTAACAGCACATGTTCCACTATCGCTAGCTGAGAGAGTCGATCAGTTGTCAGTTCAACTTGAACGGTCACGCGGCTGGATTGTGAAACAAGCGTTGTCGGCATGGATTGATCAGGAAGAAGAACACAATCGACTTACCCGGGAAGCTTTGGCCGATGTTGATACCAATTGTGTCATTGACCATCAGTCGATACAGGTCTGGGCCGATAGCCTTGGTACCGACAGCCCTCTGGAACCACCGCGCTGATGGAGTTAAAATGGACAAGCAAGGCGCTGTCTGATTTGGTGCGTCTTTATGAATTTCTTGCTCCGGTGGACAAAAGGGTTGCCGCTCGCACGGTTCAGATGCTTACGGCAGCTCCAGCCAAACTGCTGATAAATCCAAGAATTGGTGAGAGACTTGACCTGTTTGAGCCACGTGAAGTTCGTCGGATTCTAGTTGGTCACTATGAAATACGCTACGAGATTCAGCGGTCGATAATCTACGTGCTGCGCCTGTGGCACACGCGTGAAGAACGATAATCAAATCAGCCAGCGAAGCTCCCAATCGGCACTTGGTATTGCAGTAACCTCAAAGATCAAGACATCATAATTCTTGCGATCATCACATATAAGTTTTTGCCAACTAATTTCCACTCGATCCCTGAAAAACGAGCTAAAAACTGTTCTCAAACCTCCAAATTTTTGCTTCAGTCCGTATGTCCGACAAACTCCTAGAAATTTGACAGGAAGAATGGAATCAGCAGTGCATTGACCAGATCAATAAAAAACGCACACACCAGAGGGACAATGACAAAGGCGAGATGCGAAGCACCATAGCGCTTGGTGACGGCTGACATATTCGCCATTGCCGTCGGTGTGGAGCCCAAAGAAATACCACCGAAACCTGCGCTCACAACGGCCGCATCGTAATTTCGACCCATCAGGGGGAAAACCACAAACAGCGTGATCAGGACAGCGATGACAAACTGCGCGCCAAGGATAGTAAAGAGGGGCCCAGCAAGATCCACCAACGTCCATAACTGCATACTCATCAGCGACATTGCCAGAAAAGTTCCCAGCGATATATCGGCAATCAGAGCGATTGCGGGCTTCCGGCTTGGCCACTCAGTGCCGCTAAAACGGGGAAAACTTTTAGGCATCAAGTTGGTGATCAGTATCCCGGCGAACAGGCAAGTGACAAACAGTGGCAACTGTAGACCGATAGCTTCCAGACCTTTATTCAGCAATACACCCAAGATAACACTTATATGAATGGCAAGTATCGCATCGAGGAAGTCCAGATGACTGATACTCTTATCTTCTTTTTCGTTCGGCACACCAACATCTAACTCTTCCGTAGACGCCGGTGTAAGGTTATGACGTGTAATCAGGAATCTGGCAATCGGGCCGCCCATGATACTGGCCAGAATCAGACCAAAGGTGGCGGAAGCAATCCCCATTTCCATGGCATTACTGACGCCATAGTTTTCGGCAATTTTTGGTGCCCAGGCGATAGCGGTCCCATGCCCGCCGATCAGTGAAACACTCCCGCCAACCACACCGACCGGAGCTGCTAAACCATACAGCGAAGCGATAAAGATACCGGTCAGATTTTGTATGATCATGTAGGCAATGGTTATCGTCAGGAGTATCACCAGTGGTTTTCCACCCGATAGCAGATCTTTCAGGCTGGAATTGATGCCGATGGTGGTAAAAAAATAGACCAGCAGAACATCACGGGCCGCCAAATTGAACTGAATTTCGACACCACTGACCAGGTACACCAAAGTAATCA
>JAUVCS010000245.1 GCA_030590745.1 Desulfuromusa sp. | reverse complement strand
TTATATCGACAATGGCGTTGAGATCGGTGTTGACACAATTTTGCATCCCAATGTTCATCTGCATGGTAAGACGACAATTGGTAAAAATTGCATCATCGAAACCGGTGTTGTTGTTGTCGATTCGCAGGTCGCCGATGGTGTACACTTGAAGGCGGGTTCAGCAATCGAAGAGGCGCAGATTGGTCCCAAGTGCAAGATTGGCCCAATGGCACACCTGCGCCCCGGCACCGTTTTGACCGGTAACAATAAAATTGGCAACTTCGTCGAGATGAAGAAGTCGGTTCTGGGTGAAAAATCTCAGGCCAGCCACCTCACCTATATTGGTGATTCAGAGGTGGGTAAAAATGTCAATTTTGGCTGCGGCACCATCACCTGTAATTATGACGGAGTGAATAAGCATCAGACCACGGTTGAAGATGATGTTTTTGTCGGCAGTGACTGTCAGTTTGTTGCTCCCGTAACTATCGGGCGGAACAGTTTGATTGCTGCGGGTTCAACAATTACCGAAGATGTTCCACCAGATTCACTGGCACTGTCACGGACAGAGCAGGTGAATGTTGAAGGGTGGCGGTTGCGAAAACAGCAGAAATCTAACAAATAAGGGGAAAATATGTGTGGAATCGTTGGTTATATCGGTCAGCAGGAAGCTTCCCCTATTATTATTGATGGTCTGCGCCGGCTTGAATACCGGGGCTATGATTCCGCCGGGATCTGCACCCTGAATGGGGGTGAACCACAAATTCATCGGGCGGAAGGGAAGCTGATTAATCTGGAAAAAATCCTCCGTGATCAGCCAGCAAAAGGGAGTCGCGGGATTGGTCATACCCGTTGGGCAACCCATGGACGACCCTCTGAGATCAATGCTCATCCCCATAAGGCAAATAGTATTATCGTTGTCCATAACGGTATCATTGAAAACTATCTTAAGCTGAAGGAACGGTTGAAAAAAACCGGACACACCTTTCTTTCTGACACCGATACTGAAATTATTGCTCATCTGATTGAGGAACATTATCAGCAGTGTGGGGATTTTGAAAATGCAGTTCGTTTGGCACTGAAAGAGGCTGAAGGGGCTTACGCTGTGGCGATTCTTTGCAACGACGAACCGGATAAACTGATTGCTGCCAAAAAGGGGGCACCGCTGGTGGTTGGTCAGGGGGATGGGGAATATTTTGTCGCTTCCGATATCCCGGCGATGCTATCCCATACCCGCGACATGATTTTTCTGGAAGACGGGGATATTGCGGTTTTTACCCCCGAAAAAATGTGGATGACAGATCTTTCAGGAAAGTCGTTAGTTCGGGAGATAAAAAATATCACCTGGAGCCCGCTGATGGCGGAAAAGGGTGGTTACAAACATTTTATGCTCAAAGAGATTTATGAGCAACCTCGGGCTATAGCCGATACGATTGCCGGCCGCCTGCAAAGTGATGAGGGTGATATTTATCTGGAGGATCTTGATCTGAGTCAGGAGCAACTGGCTGATCTCGATAAAATTTTTATTGTCGCCTGTGGAACCTCCTGGCACGCCGGGCTGGTTGGTAAGTTCTATATTGAGAAGTTGGCACGGATTCCGGTGGAAATCGATATCGCCAGCGAATTCCGCTATCGTGATCCGATTGTCACGGATAAAAGCCTGACTGTTCTGATCAGTCAGAGTGGTGAGACGGCTGATACTCTGGCTGCACTGCGTGAAGCGAAAGAAAAGGGGGGCAAAGTGGTCTGTATCTGCAATGTTGTTGATTCTTCCATTGCCCGTGAAAGTGACGGGGTGATTTATACCCATGCCGGCCCTGAGATCGGAGTTGCTTCGACCAAAGCCTTTACCACTCAACTGGTTGCTCTCTACCTGTTTGCCCTGAAACTGGGTCGGGTACGGGGAACCGTAACCGCAGATGAGTGCCGTAACCATGTTGAAGGGTTGCTGACCTTACCACGCAAACTTGAAGATACGTTGGAGTTGAATAACCAGATTGAGAAAATTGCCCGTGAATACATGAATGCTCGTGATTTTCTCTACCTGGGACGGGGTAACCAATATCCCATCGCTCTCGAGGGGGCATTGAAACTTAAGGAAATTTCGTATATTCACGCCGAAGGTTATCCGGCCGGGGAGATGAAGCATGGTCCGATCGCCCTGATCGATGAAAATCTGCCGGTGGTGGTTCTGGTTCCCCGTAATGCAACCTATGACAAGGTTGTTTCCAATCTGGAAGAAGTCTGTGCCCGGGGCGGCAAGGTTATCGCCGTCGCAAGTGGTGATGAGGATGAGCTGAAGGGGAAGGTTGCTACTCTGATACAGGTTCCCGAAATCAGCGAGGATCTGATGCCTATTCTCACCACAATTCCGATGCAACTGCTCGCCTATCATATCTCAGTTCTCAAGGGAACCGATGTCGATCAACCCCGTAATCTGGCAAAGAGTGTCACGGTGGAGTAGTTTTATTCTGAGTACTCTGGTTTCAAAAGGCATTGGCAGCATTACATTTTCATGAAAATGTAATGCTGCCTTAGAGCGTATAGGGTCACATCTCAACGGACTATTGCCCCCCGTTGAGATGTG
>JAUVCS010000082.1 GCA_030590745.1 Desulfuromusa sp. | reverse complement strand
ATCAGATCATCAGCGTTTCTATATTTCTCGGGAGGTAGTTTTTTTCTACTCTCGCTGGAGGCATTATATGAAATTTATCCGCTTAATCGTTCGCTTGATTGACGGACTTAATACCAAGGTTGGCTATGCTGTTTCCTGGCTTAGTACGCTCTTGGTTCTGGTTGTCTGCTACGATGTCTTTACTCGCTATTTTTTACGCAAAAGCAGCGTTGGTGTCCAAGAGCTTGAATGGCATATTTTTGCGGTGCTGTTTCTGCTTGCCGCCGCATATACATTGAAGGTTGACGGCCATGTTCGGGTTGACGTCATCTACACCCAACTCTCGCCACGCGGAAAAGCGTGGATCAATCTATTCGGCAGCCTGGTCTTCCTGATCCCCTTTTCAATCCTGGTGATCTGGGCCAGCAAAGGCTTTATCAGCATGAGCTGGGCAATTCAGGAAACCAGCCCTGACCCCGGTGGACTCCCCTACCGCTATATCCTCAAAGCAATGATCCCGGCAGGCTTTACTTTGATTCTATTACAGGGAATTGCCCTGACCCTGCGCTCATTCTGCACCGTTATTGGCCACCCTCTGGAAGAGATTGAAACAAAAGAGAAGCAAGAGGAACAGCAACATGCCTGAGTATATGTCACTGGTCTTATTTGCCACCGTCTTCGCGGTATTGTTGCTTGGCTTCCCGGTTGCATTCACTCTGGGTGGGGTTTCGTTGATCTTTGGTTATTTCACTTTTGGAATGGGATTTTTCCAGCTTCTCCCCTTGCGTATCTGGGGAATCATGACCAACTACGTATTGATAGCCGTACCCCTGTTTGTTTACATGGGGATGATGTTTGAGAAATCCGGACTAGCGGAAGAGTTGCTGGAAACGATGGCAATGCTGTTCGGTAAATTGCGTGGTGGTCTGGCTATTTCGGTCATTGTTGTTGGTGCCGTCCTTGCGGCCTCCACTGGGATTGTTGGTGCAACCGTTGTCACTATGGGGCTCTTGTCTCTGCCAACAATGCTCAAACGTGGCTATTCCCCTGAGTTGTCTACCGGAACTATCTGTGCTGCGGGCACCCTGGGACAAATTATTCCACCGAGTATCGTTCTGGTGCTGCTGGGTAGCGTCCTGAATGTCCCAATCGGTGATATGTTTATTGGTGCAGTTATTCCAGGTTTAATATTGGTTAGTTTGTATATTTTCTGGATTATTCTGGTTGCAATCTTCCGTCCTGAATCGGCACCGGCAATGCCTGCTGAGGAACTTGCCGCTTTTCGCAAATCAGGAATGTATCGAAAAATCATCAGAGCGTTCCTGCTGCCATTCTTTCTGATCGTTGCAGTCCTGGGTTCAATCTTTGCGGGAATCGCCTCCCCAACGGAGGCTGCTGCGGTGGGGGCAATGGGTGCCACTCTTCTGACCATCTGGCAAAAAAAATTCAGTCTACAGATCTTACGCGAAGTTATGCAGGGGACGACAACCCTGACCTGCATGGTTTTCATTTTAATTGTCGGGGCAACAACCTTTGGGCTGGTTTTCCGGGGGATGGGGGGAGATCGTTATATCACCAATCTTATTCTCGGTGCGGGGATGGAGCCAGGACATTTTCTACTTATCGTCATGATAGTTATTTTTGTTGCCGGGTTCTTTATTGACTTTATCGAAATCACCTTTATCATCGTTCCGGTTGTGGCCCCAATCTTCCAACAGATGGGAATCGACCTCCTCTGGATCGGGATTCTGATTGCAATGAACCTGCAAACCTCCTTCCTGACCCCACCTTTCGGCTTCAGCCTTTTCTACCTGAAAGGGGTTGCTCCGCCAGGAATCACCACCACACAAATCTATAAGGGAATTATCCCCTTTGTTGGCATTCAAATGATTTGCGTGTTGATTGTGGTCTTCTGGCCTGAAACCGTTACTTGGTTACCAGAATATCTGGTGAAATAGTTTCTGTCCAAAAACCGCCCTTTTCCGCAATCTCTGCGTCAATCTGCACATTTGTTTGTGCGGCGTAAAGTACTACGCCTCCGCTCAAATACTTGATTTCCTTAACCTTGCAAAAAATTGCTGGTTTCTGAATCAGAAACTTGCATTATTCCTTCCAGGGTTTCCCGACAAACCTATTCAGATAAAAGTTCAACCTGCCTTGCGTTTGCGATAGACTTCAGCCATTCCTCCGGCGGAAGTTTCCCGATACAGAGAGGGTAGTGCCTGGCCGGTTTCATTCATTACCAAGGTAATTTCATCGAAACTGATCTTGTGCTCTCCTCCTGAAAGAAGGGCGAAATGGCAACAACTCAAAGCTCTGCTTGCAGCATGGGCATTTCGTTCTATACAGGGAATCTGCACCAGTCCACCAACCGGGTCGCAGGTCAAACCAAGATGGTGTTCCAGACCCATCTCGGCGGCATATTCAATTTGCATATTCGTTCCACCGTGCAGTTGGGTTGCCGCTGCTGCCGCCATGGCACAAGCCGTCCCGACCTCCCCTTGACAACCAACTTCAGCCCCGGAAATTGAAGCATTTTTCTTAACCAGGTTACCAATCAGTCCAGCTGTTGCCAAAGCCCGGAGAATATCATTGTAACTGCACTCTAAAGTTTCATTTAAATAGCGTAGAACTGCGGGAAGAACCCCACTGGCGCCACAGGTTGGCGCGGTAACAATCATCCCGCCACTGGCATTCTCTTCAGATACCGCCAGCGCATAGGCCCAAATTCTTGCATTATTTTTAAGGTGGTCTCCATACAAACTCGCTTTGCGATGAAAAGTATGAGATTTTCGTCCCAACCCTAAGCCCCCGGGGAGAACCCCAACCTGCTCCAAACCCCGCTCGATCGAGGAGCACATCATGTCCCAGACACTATCAAGAAAATCGAGAAAATTCAGATCTTCACAATTGAGAACATATTCCCAGAGCGATTCACCACTACGATCCAGGCACTCCAAGATATCAGACAGTTTTGTTAAGGCATAGACTGAGGATGGCGGTATCGGGTTCTTATCATCAAATAAAGCACCACCCCCGACGCTGTAAACCTCCCAGTTCTGCAATATTGCACCGGTATCCGTTATAGCCTCAAACCGCATCCCATTCGGATGAAGGGGGAGTTGCTTTTCTGGAACCCAGAGCAACTCTAACTTGGCGTCATGAAATTGAAAAACCTCTGCCAGAGCTTTATCGGTTAAATGGCCACGACCAGTGGCCGCAAGACTGCCAAACAATGTGACCCGGTAAAGTGCCGCACCGGGGTATTTTGCCAAAAATGTCAGGGCAGCTTGTCGCGGGGCCATGGTATGACTGCTGGAAGGTCCAGTACCAATACGGTAGAGCTGACGAAGCGATTCCATACTTTATTCCTCCAGTGAAAGTGGCCGTTTTATCAAAAAAAGCCCGCCGGGGGTGGCGGGCTTTTAATATTTCCTGATCACCCTGGCTAGGTAAATAAATCGTAGTAAGCAGCCTCTGAAATTTTACTCCAGGCCTGTTGTTGCTTCTGGAATTTACTGAAGCTATCGTAAACCTTCTTACTCATTGGATCTTTAGCAACAATCTCTTCAAGGACTTCTACAGAGTATTTTCTCAGTTGTTCAATAACCTCAGCTGGGAACTTCTTGAGAATGACCCCTTCTTCCTTGACCATTTTATCAAGATAGATATTATTCTTGGTTTCAGATTCGCAAAGCATCCACATGTTTGCCGACATTGTTGCAGCGACAAGAATTTCCTGCAGATCTTTCGGTAAAGCCTCGTAAGCACTCTTATTGACAAAAGACTCAAGAACTGTCCCCGGCTCATGCCAACCCGGATAGTAGTAGTATTTAGCAACCTTGTAAAAACCCATTTTGTAGTCATTGTAGGGACCAACCCACTCGGTCGCATCAATAACACCACGCTCAAGGTTAGTATAAAGTTCTCCACCAGGAGAGAGAACCGCGGTACCGCCCGCCTTGGCCAGAACTTTTCCACCTAAGCCGGGAATCCGCATTTTTAAACCCTTGAAATCATCAAGGCTTTTGATTTCACGATTGAACCAGCCTCCCATCTGCACCCCGGTATTACCCGCTGGCAGTGGCTTCAGGTTGAACTTGCCATAAACTTCCTCCCAAAGTTCCATCCCTCCGCCAGTATAGAGCCAGGCATTCATCCCCTGCGCATTCAGACCAAAAGGGACCGCAGCAAAGAACTGGGCTGCTGGAGCTTTACCCGCCCAGTAATAAGCGGCACCATGCCCCATCTGCACCATTCCCTGGCTAACCGCATCAAACGATTGAAGGGGCGGAACCAATTCACCCCCACCATAAACCTGGATATTCAGCCGTCCACCGGACATCACTTTAATCATCTCGGCCAGTTTGTCAGCACCCTCCCCCAAAAGGGGAAAGTGTGGTGGCCAGGTTGTAACCATCTTCCAGTTATAGGTTTTTTCAGCTCGAACAATGGCTGGTGCGCCAATCGTTGTTGCTGCTACAGCGGTTGCCGCAGTCGCTTTTTTAAGGAAATCACGCCGATTGTTTTCTTCCATGAACGCCTCCCTGATAATTCTGATTGGTTAATTATGAAACAGATGACTTTCGATAGAATATATTTACGTTTTATAAATGTCAAACCCTTGGCAATACAGTAACTATTTTCATCCAACCAGAGGAAGGTCAACAATGAAGGTTGCTCCACCCCCCGGGGTTTCCTCAACCCAGCTGTTTCCACCTGAGACACGAGCAATCTTGGCGACCGTCGCCAGCCCTATTCCGGTACCGGGAATTCCCTGGCTGCGTTGGCCACGCTTAAATGGCTCAAAGATTGTTTCCCGCTCTCCTTCATCAATGCCAAGGCCATGATCAACCACCATAAAACGGACCCGGTCAGAAAATTCAAACCCTGAAATTTCAATGTGGGGATCGTGTCCCGCAGCGTATTTCAATGCGTTGCCCAAAAGATTCCTGAACAAATCGGTTAATAATGATTCCGGCAATAGAACCTTCGGCAATTTATCAATCTGGATCTTTGCTCGATGCTCCAATACTTTATCAGCTAATTCCAGTAATACATTTTCAGCAATTTCCGTTGCATCCAGGGGCTCTTCGGGCAGCTTCAGCTGTCCAACCCGTGATAGTGTCAGCAAATCCTCCAGGAGATCTTTCATTTTTTCTGCAGTTTTCTTGATCTCGATAATACATTCCCGGCCGATATCATCAAGTTGATCTCCATAACGATCTCCCAGCAGTTCCGCAAAACCGATCAAAGGGGTCAAAGGAGAGCGAAGATCATGAGATACGGTTGAAACAAAAGCATCCAGTTCACGATTTGTCTGTTGCAGCTGACGTTTTGTTGCTATCCGTTCAGTGATATCCCGGTTGAC
>JAUVCS010000156.1 GCA_030590745.1 Desulfuromusa sp. | reverse complement strand
TGATTCCAAGTTGTTCTGCTTTGGTCAGTTTGCTTCCGGCACCCGGACCGGCGACAATATAATCGGTCTTTTTGCTCACTGATCCACTGGCACGACCCCCCTGAGATTCAACCAGAACCTCCCCCTCTTTTCTGCTGAATTGTTCCAGAGAACCGGTAAACACAAAAACCTTACCCTGCAACCTGTCTCCGGTATTCTGCCCATCACTTTTGGGATCAATTCCTGAAGCAATCAGATCTTTAAGAAGTTCTTGATTATTGGTATCGCTAAAAAAGTTGGTCAGGCTTTCACTCACCTGTGGGCCAATTTCATGAAGAGCGAGCAGTTTTTCGCTGTCGGCAGCAGCTAACGCTTCCAGACTTCCGAACTGGTGGCTGAGTAATTTTGCCAGATGTTTGCCGATATGACGGATACCAAGAGCAAAAATGAAATTTTCCAGTGGGCGCTGCTTGCTTGCGGCAATTGCTGATATGAGATTGTCTGCCAGTTTGTCGCCCATCCGATCAAACTGAAACAGCTCTTCCCGGGTTAAGTGGTAGAGGTCGGCAAGGTTGTTGACCAGCTTCAGTCGCAATAGTTGATCAATCAGGCGGTCACCAAGCCCCTCGATATCCATACCCCCACGGGAACAGAAATGTTTGAGTGACTCCTTCAGTTTGGCCGGGCAATTCAGCCCCTGGCAGCGGGGGATAACCTCTCCTTCTTCACGATTCACTGGAGAACCGCATATCGGGCAACAATCCGGTTCAGGAATGAACTGTTCCTCTCCAGTCCGCTTTTCTGTAACGACCCGAACAATATTCGGAATGACATCCCCGGCTCGCTCAACAACAACCGTGTCACCGATTCGGACATCAAGCCGTGAGATCTCATCCCAGTTATGCAGGCTGGCGCTTGAGACCATCACCCCACTGACATTAACCGGACGCAGATTAGCAACCGGAGTTACCGCACCAGTGCGTCCCACTTGCAGGCGTATCGATTCGAGTACCGTTTCCTCTTGCCTGGCTGGGAATTTGGCAGCGATTGCCCAACGGGGGGTGCGGCTTTTTTCTCCTAACTCCTGCTGTAGGAGACGATTGTTTACTTTGACCACCATCCCGTCAATTTCATAGGGAAATTTATCCCGCATCTCCTGTAGCTCGTCGTATCGGGAAACCACTTCTTCAATATTTTTCGCCGGCTGTACTGCTTTTAGATTAACTTTGAGACCCCAGCGCTCCAACGCATCCAGAAGTTGTCCATGAGTTTCTGGAGTTTCCCCAGAGATTTCTCCAATTCCGTAACAGCTGATGGTTAAAGAACGAGTAGCGGTCAATTTGGCATCAAGTTGGCGCAAGCTTCCAGCAGTCAAGTTGCGTGGATTGGCGAAGGTTGGTTCCCCCTCTTCGCGGCGTTGTTGGTTTAATTTCTGGAACGCTTCCAGTTCCATGTAGATTTCCCCACGCACTTCTAATTGCTCGGGGTAGTCGTTCTGTAGTTGTAGTGGGATGGCGCCGATAGTACGGATATTCTGGGTAATGTCCTCGCCGGTGGTGCCGTCACCTCGGGTTGCACCACGAAGCAGTTTTCCCTGCTGATAGGTCAGGGCAACTGCAACGCCATCCAGCTTTGGTTCACATAGGTATTCCAAATCCTCAGTTCGTGAAAGGAAGCGCTTGGTTCTGACATCGAAATTTCTCAAATCTTCAGCATTGAAAGCATTCTCAAGTGACAACATCGGTCTGGCGTGGGTTGCCGCTATAAAACCATCCAAGGGTTTGCTGCCAATGCGCTGTGATGGTGAGTCAGGTGTGGTCAGCTCAGAAAACTGCGCCTCAATATTGAGCAATCTCTGGAGTAATTGGTCGTATTCAGCATCGCTGATCTCCGGCTGATCAAGGGCATGATAGCGATAGTTATGGTGGTGGAGTTGCTGCGCAAGTTTCCGGTGTTGTTGGCGTGCAATTTCGAGTTGATCAGATGTCATGTTTGTCGTGTTCCTCGGGGTTGTTTAAGCTATTTTCAGTCTGCTTATATCATGTTGCTCAATTTGCTGCAAAGCAAGTACTTTCCCTTTAGTAAGGTTTGCGCTAAACTCCGGCGGCAAGTGGGTGTTACTGAAAAATACGGTGGATTATTCCCCTTCTCGGAGCATAAATGACTGACGAAATATTATGGCGATTGCTGGCGCTGGTTGCCCTGCTGGGGCTCTCAGGGTTTTTTTCTGGCTCAGAGACGGCCTTGCTGTCACTTGATAAATTAAGGGTGCGGTTTCTGCTGCAGAAAGAGCATCCTAGAGCTGATAAGCTGGCGGCTCTGCTGGATAATCCTGATCGCTTGCTAAGTGGGATTCTGGTCGGTAATAATCTGGTGAATATTGCCGCTTCGGTTATTGCTACGGGGCTTTGTGTCAGCTACTTTGGTGAAGGGGGCGAATTGCTGACGGTGTTGATTCTGACCCCAATTTTATTGATTTTTTCTGAGGTTTGTCCCAAGACCTATGCTGCTCAATATCCGGAGAAAATGTCATTTCTGGTCTTGACCCCGATCCGTTTTGTTGTCTACTTTCTTGCCCCGGTTATTTTTGTGGTTTCTTCGATCTCCCGCTTGATGACAAGTTTTATCCGTAAAAAGGAAGCTGAAAAGCTGTCAGTTTCTGAGGATGAAATCAAGGCGATGATCGAGATGGGGGAAGAATCGGGTGTCGTTGCAACTGAACAACGGCAGATGCTGCATGGAATTTTCGATCTGTCGGAAACCCGCGTGCGTGACATCATGATTCCGCGCACTGAGGTGACCGGTATCAATATCTCCGCCAACCTTCAGGATGTTCTGGAGGCTGTTCAAGAAAAGCGCCATTCGCGTTTTCCGGTGTTCAGTGAAAACCTTGACAGTATTGTCGGGGTGTTTCTTGCCAAGGATGTTCTGGACTATATCGAGTGCCCAGAACAGTTTTCTCTCAAGGAGCTATGCCGTAAACCCTATTATGTGCCTGAATCGAAGCGGATAGGTGTTCTTTTGCAGCGGTTTAAAAAGAGGCGCGAACATTTGGCGATTGTTGTCGATGAATATGGCGGGATGGAAGGAATTGTCACCCTTGAGGATGTCGTCGAGGAGATTGTCGGTGATATTCATGATGAATATGATATTGCAGAACTCGATTTCAGAACGTTGGGAAAAGATCACTATTTAATCGATGCCGTCATGCCGCTACGTGAGGTGAATCGACGCTTTGATCTAAACCTTCCAGAAGAGCATGTCACGACATTAGCTGGCCATTTATTGCAGATAATGGGAAAAATTCCTGTGGAAGGCGATTCTTTCGAGGAGGGGAATCTCCTGTTCCGGGTCCGGCGGATGGAAGATCGTCGTATCGAGGAAATAGAACTGATTATTTCTCCCCCGTAAGAGTGAAACCGGTATGTTCTGTGCTGCCTGTTTCTTCTACTGTGATTGACCAAGGGGAAGAATGAAGCCGAAGCATCGGTTGCATTGTATGGGAGGGGGATGTTGATTCGATATTTTCAACAACGACCAGAGCTTCTATTTGTCATCAATTTCGTATAAGTTTCAGCAACTATTGAAGTTAAATCTGACCCTTCTCGATTTATGTTATGTTTTATTGTCATAATGTATTCCGTTTTTAGGTAAAATAATTATCCGGTTTTTAGCATCTCTGATATCAAGTTTGAAGTGCGACAATTATAGGTGAGCATTGAATGCCTCCTCTGGAGTTTGAAAGTTTAGTATTTTGCGTGGTCTTGTATTTAACTTTTTCGCTATTGAATTACATCTTGCCTGTGTAACTGGG
>JAUVCS010000044.1 GCA_030590745.1 Desulfuromusa sp. | reverse complement strand
CAGAGAGAACCTGAAAACTAAGTTCTTTCTGGTTTTAACCTCTTAAAAGGATTTTTATTTCCTCTGTGTCTCAGTGACTCTGTGGTTGATGGTAAGTGATTTTATTACATGTAATAATTATCAGTTCGTTGCTGAAGGGAGTTAATAATGAAATCAATTCATGTTATCGGTGCTGGAATTGCGGGTCAGGAAGGGTTTACCCCGCAGGCACTGGAGCTGATTAATCAGAGTGACCTCCTCTTCGGGGCAGAGCGGTTGCTGGGATTGTTCCCCGACTTTCCGGGAGAGAAATTTTCGCTTGATGACAGCAATCTGGCTGAGATGGTGGGCCGTTTGCAAGACTGTGACGGTCGGGTGGTGGTTCTGGCTTCAGGGGATCCGCTGTTTTTTGGCCTGGGGCGTTATCTATTGCGTAATCTGTCGGAGGAACTGATTGAGTTTCTCCCCAATGTCACCTCGGTACAGTACGCTTTTGCAAAAATTCGTGAACCTTGGGATGATTCTGTATTTATCTCGGTTCATGATCGGGATTTGAAAGATGTGGTTGATCGGATTGTGGCGAATGACAAGGCTGCAATTTTAACCGATGGGATCAATACCCCGGGAATGATCAGTCGAGAGTTGCTCAGTCGGCGGCGCAGCGGTTATAAGGCCTATCTGTGTGAAAACTTAGGCACTGCTGCTGAAAAAATCCGGGTCACCAATATTAAAGGTCTGCTGGAGTTGGATGTTGCCCCCCTCAATGTTCTGATTTTAATCAGGGAGTATGAGGATGACAGCCAGGAATATATCCCAACGTTCGGGATTCCCGATGAAGAATTTGTCAGCATCAAGAAACTGATTACCAAAGAAGAGGTGCGGGTTGTTACTCTGGCTAAATTGAAGTTACGTCATGACATGTGTCTTTGGGATATTGGTGCTGGTTCTGGATCAATCTGTGTCGAGGCTGACCATCTGCTGCCGGATGGGCGGATTTTTGCTATCGAACGCAATGAAGAGTGTTGTCAATTTATCAAAGAAAACCTGCAGAAATTCAACACCCGCAATGTTGTTTTGATCGAGGGGGATGCTCCCGATTGTCTGGAGGAATTGCCTGATCCAGATTGTGTTTTCATCGGTGGTAGCGGTGGCAACCTCTGGGATATTCTGGATACGGTAGATCCGCGGCTTGCCGTTGGTGGCAGAATTGTTCTGAATGCCAGTACCCTGGATACGCTGACTTCTGCCAATGAATATTTTGGCAATGCCGGTTATCAGGTTGAGGTGGTTACGGTCAATATCGCCAGAACCCGACCCCACTCAAACTATAAGCTGTTTGAAGCTTATGACCCGGTTTATATCCTGACTGCGGTTAAGTAAAATGACGGCGCAAAAATAATGCGCCGCCTTATGTATTTTTAAAGATGTCGCTCGAAATCCATTTGTTGGTGCAATATCCGCACGACATCAATACCATCACCACTCGATTTAAAAAAGATGACATGTGAACCGGATCTGATTTTCCGATACCCTTTCCTCACATCACTGATATCAGCAGCAGCCGATGAGTCACCGGCCTGTGCTTGCATCACAGTCCATAACTCGCGGACATATTTTTCCGCTTGGTCAATCCCCCATTCAGCAAGCGTATAATCCCATATGCCACTCAGGTCTGATTTCGCTTTGGGGGATAAAATCACCTGCCTCATAACGACAGGGATTTCTTTTTCTCAGCGATGAAGGCATCAATATCCAGACCAGTCGAAGGGCCGGAGTTTTCTCCCTCGATCAAGGCCTGCCGTAATTGCTCCAGCTTTATATGATCCCTTCTGATCAGATCCCGTACATAGTCGGATGCATTAGAGTATCTTCCGCTTTGCACACACTCCTCAACCCAACCTCTCATCTGGTCCGGTAGCGAAATATTCATAGTTGCCATGTCATTCTCCTTTTTTAGATCTACAAAATCAGGCTATGGCAAACTTTGTCATTTGTCAATCTTTGCCAAGTGAGGCATGTGGCAGAAAGGAGACACTTCATGGTTATTGGTCAGAAGGTTGGTTACGCTCTGGGCAGCACGTTGGCTCAAGATTTAAGCTGTTTAAAAAGAACGGCTATCTGTTTTTCAAAATGCAAATTTTACTATTTTTGCGAATCGACCAGATTGTCCCGAAACCTGTTTTCAAAAGTAAAGTTCTGACTTTTGGAGGCCCAACTTTCTCCCGCAGTTAAACAGATCAAAAGCGTCAATAGAAATATCCTATCAACAAACTCACCCGATCAGCTTTTCGATATAGGCCGGACTAGGTACTTTTCCGGCAACTAATACTTTGCCATCGACCGCCAATCCGGGGGTGGTCATCACACCGAAGTTCATGATCTGGTTGAGTTCAGTAATCTTTTCCATTTCGTAATCTAGCCCGAGGTTATCTGCGGCCTGTTTGGTATTTTCTGCAAGTTTTTCACATTTAGCACAACCGGTGCCGAGGATCTGAATTTTTTTCATTGTGGATCTCCTTATAGTGTTTCTAATGATTGATTAAAAAAGTGTTCCGTAAATCAACCCGCTGATGGTGGCCATCACCATCACCAACAGAACAAAAACAGCAGTTTTTTTGTTGCCCATGACGCTACGGATGACCAACATGTTAGGTAAACTCAGGGCGGGTCCAGCCAGCAGCAGCGCTAAAGCTGGACCTTTACCCATGCCGGCTCCCATCAGTCCCTGCAAGATGGGAACTTCAGTCAGGGTGGCGAAATACATAAAAGCACCGAACACCGAGGCGAACAAGTTGGCAAATACCGAGTTGCCGCCGACCAGTGATACGACCCACTCTGACGGGATTAGCCCTTCATGACCCGGGCGACCAAGTAGCAAACCAGCAATCAATACTCCGATCAACAGCAGTGGAAGAATTTTCTTGGCAAAATCCCAACTTTCGTTGAACCACTCACCCATCTCACCATCACGGGTACTTTTCAGATTGCTCAGCGTTGACAGGCCAATGATGCCAAAGGTAAAAGCGAGAGCTGGTTGTTGTGGTTGGATAATTGCCAATAATAGAGCCGGAAGTGAGGCTAAGAAAATTCGGACGAAACCAAGTCGGAACCAAGTTGCAAGCATCAGGGCTAACGCAACGGAAAATACGCTAGTAATGATCCACTTGGCTGTGTAGATATCGTGCCAGAGTCCAGATGGAGTATCAGTTTTGCCCCAATTGGCAAAAACAAGGATACCAACCATGCTGGTAAAGTAGAGGGCTGTCTGCCACAGCGGGCGGACGACCTCCTCTTCGCTCATCATGGAAACTGCTGCTGCCGCTTTCTCTTCTTCTTCATGACGGAAGAAGAAGTGCATTGCCAGACCGATAACGACAGCAAAAACAATCGCCCCGACTGCCCGGGCGATACCCATCTCTGGTCCAAGAATTCGTGCCGTCAAGACAATAGCGAGAATGTTGATGGCTGGTCCAGAATAAAGAAAGGCACAGGCGGGACCAAGACCGGCTCCCATCCGGTAGATGCCAGCAAACAATGGTAGAATAGTGCAGGAGCAGACAGCGAGAATAGTTCCAGAAACCGATGCAACACCATAAGCCAGGGCTTTATTCGCCTTTGGTCCGAGATATTTCATCACCGCCGCTTGGCTGACAAAAACAGCCACTGCACCAGCAATGAAAAAGGCTGGGATCAAACATAACAGCACATGCTCGCGAGCATACCACTTAACCAGGTGTAGGGATTCCATGATGGCACCCTGAACCCGTTCCAGTTCGACTGGCAGAAAAAAACAACCACTAAAAACAAACACAATCCAGAACAGTGGTTTCCATTCGTTTTTCCAATTCATGGTTCTTGCCTCTTTGGCATAATAGCCAAATAGATAGTTAAAAAAAGGGTCTAATTTGAGACGGTGCCTATTTTCATAAATGCGGTGTGATCCTGGGCTTGAGCCTCCAGAACCGATTCTACGCAGCCAAAAAAATTAAGAATACAAGGAACTCTCAATTGATAGAAAACTTGGTTGCCACGTTTGTCATCAATCACGATACCCGCTTGTTTCAAAACCGACAGATGCTTGGAGACCGTCGAAATATCAGCGCCAATCAATTCGGTCAGATCACAGACACAACGTTCTTCTCTTTCCAACTCTTCGATAATAAATAACCGACTAGGATGAGCCATGGCCTTCAAAACCTTAGCACGAGCCTCTAAGTGCTTTTTATTCTCTTGATACATGATTATCTCCCTCAGTACTTGGCAATATAGCCAAATAGATTTATTTCGTCAATGAGTAATTTCCTGATTATTGACAAGCCGAAGCTATCGGTCAAATCTCTTGTCAAGATGGCTGCGCATATATCTTTGGGAGTTTTGCAACACTTCATCCATGACACGGCACTAGGAGTTTACGCATGATCGCCAGGGCAGCCTTGCGTCCGTCTGCAGCAGCGTTCACAACCAGATCTGCACCTCGATAGCAATCGCCCCCTGAATAGATTTTCGACTGGTTGGTTATTCCAGAGATTGAATCAATCTGGATTTGTCCCCATTTATCCGTTGTTATTCCCGCTTTATCAAGTCCCGGGAGGGTAGCAACATCAAATCCCAGGGCTAAAATAACTATATCTGCCGGGACGCAGTGTGCGGTGTTAGGGATGATCTCTACCTGTTGGCGACCATCTTCCCCTTTTTTACCCAACTGAGTCTTTTCAACTTCAACACAGAGCAGACCGCCAGTTTCGAGGCGGATTTCACGAGGGCTGATATTGAAGCAGAATTCAACTCCTTCTTCGATGGCGTTGTGAAACTCTTTGGGGCTGCCGGGCATGTTGGCCTCATCGCGGCGGTAGAGGCATGAAACCTGGCTAGCGCCATCACGGATGGCAGTTCGCAGACAATCCATGGCTGTGTCGCCTCCACCGATGACCACAACTCTCTTATCCTGCATGGAAAACTCAGGATTGGCACTTTTGCCGAATAATTGTTGTTGTTTTTCAGTCAAATAGTCCATTGCTATGATCACTTGGGACAGTTCTTCCCCCTTGATCCCTGCCTGCCGACCCTTGGTTGCACCAATGCCGACAAAAACTGCATCATTCTGCTCAATCAATTGATCAAGTTCTATATCTTGACCAATTTTTTGCTGTAGATGTAATTTCAGTCCGGCTTTTTTTAGTAACTTGAAACGCTGTTCAACAAGTTTCTTATCCAGTTTGAACCCGGGGATTCCATAGGTCAGCAATCCCCCGGGACGATCAGCCTGCTCATACATTTCAACTTTGATTCCGGCTCGCAGTAAAAAATGGGCACAGGAGATCCCCGCTGGACCAGAACCGATAATTGCAACTTTTTCGGAATGCCGGATGCCGGGGAAAGGGAGTTGTAATCCTGCGGCAAAAGCCAGATCGGTAATGGATGCTTCTATGGCTCCGATAGTGATGGCACCGAAACCGTCGTCCAGAGTACAGGCCCCTTCGCAGAGATGCCCCTGTGGACAGATGCGGCCAAGAATTTCGGGAAAAGGGGAGCTTTCATTCGAGAGGAGGAATGCCCGTTCCAGATCCCGATCTGCAATCGCTTCCAGCCACTGTGGAATGTGGTTCTGTAAGGGGCAGCCTATGGTAGTGCAAAAAGGGTCACCACACTGGACGCAGCGCTCAGCCTGTTTGCGAACCTGACGGTTATTGAAAAATTGATAAATTTCTTCAAAGTTACGCAACCGCTGGGTGGGTTCAAATTTTTCGGGATCGTGACGGCTGTTTTCAACAAAATTCTGCATTATGTGTCTCCGGAGGAGAAGATCTTTACTCTATCTTTTCCGTTGAGAGTTTCTGGTTAAAGAAATTTTTTAATCCCCTTCTTTAGGATTAAGCGGTGCTTTCATATCTTTCGGGGTGACCCTCCAGAAGTAGGCCAGTTCCTCACGAAAATCGCCGAGAATTTTTTTCGCTTTGGGGCTGTTGGTCCGGTTGAAATAGCTGATGAGGATTTTCTTCAGATAGAGCTTACCTTCATTATCATCATCAACATCAATTCTGCGGGCGATGACCAGTTCTTGATTCAACCGGTCAATAAAATTATTCTGGCGATCATAGACAAAGGCCGCCCCCCCGGTCATTCCTGCGGCAAAGTTGATGCCGGTCTCCCCTAGGATCACCACGGTTCCGCCGGTCATATATTCACAAGCATGATCTCCGCTTCCTTCCACCACCGCCAAGGCTCCAGAATTACGGACAGCAAACCGTTCGCCCGCAGTTCCCGCAACAAATAATTTTCCACCGGTGGCACCGTAAAGACAGGTATTGCCAACTGCCGAGGAGTTTTCCTGATAAATTTCCGGGGTGATAATTATCCGACCGCCATGCATCCCTTTACCAACATAATCATTTCCAACCCCGTTCAGCAGTAAGGTCATCCCTTCAGAAAGAAAGGCTCCCAATGATTGTCCTGCAACTCCTCTGAGCTTAAATATCATCGCCTCTTTTGGTAGTCCCTGATCGCCGTAAAATTTGGCAATTTCTCCACTGATCAGGGTGCCGAAACTGCGATTGGTATTGATGATATCCCGCTCAATCACTATTTCCATTTTTGGGTTTTTGATGACCGGATAAACTTCTTTAAGAACGTTTTTTTCAAAAGCATTGTCATCGAAAGGGGTGTTTTTCTTCTGTTTTCGATTGCTCCCCTCAACTTGCATCAAAATACTATCAAAATTGAATTTTTTGAAATTGGGTTCATCAATCTGTTTGAGCAGGTCGGTGCGCCCAATAATTTCATCGCAGGAGCGGAACCCGAGATCTGCCAGAATTTCACGAACATCTTCAGCAATATTGCGCAAGTAACTGGTAACTTTTTCGACGGTGCCGCGATAGTGTGCGCGGAGGTTTTCATCCTGGGTTGCGATACCGACGGTGCAACGGTTGAGGTGGCAGACCCGGAGAATTTTGCAA
>JAUVCS010000155.1 GCA_030590745.1 Desulfuromusa sp. | reverse complement strand
CGCGACGCGGAACCCCTGGAGTTTGAAGTTGGTAGCGGTCAGGTGATTCCAGGGTTTGACAGTGCCGTGGTCGGGATGAAAGTAGGCGAAACTAAGCAGGTACGCTTACTGGAAGATGAGGCCTATGGATCCTATAATCCGGAAATGGTGTTCGATGCTGATGTGGACCAGTTTGAGGAGGGTTTGCTTCCTGAAGAGGGACAACAATTCCAGACTCAACTGGAAGATGAAACGCCACTCTTGTTGACCGTCAAATCGGTGGCAGAGGGCAAGGTTGTCCTCGATGCCAACCATCCCATGGCGGGAAAGACTCTCAATTTTGATTTAGAGGTTGTAGAGATAGGTTAATCTGAAGCTCCATGATAACGAATTAGAAAATAATGATTCTTCTCCCTTATCACCTTTTCATCTCTGCGTTAAAATTATAAATTTTCACTGATTAAAACTATGTCTGATGATCTCCGAAAAATTATCCATATTGATATGGATGCCTTTTATGCCTCGGTGGAACAACGTGACAACCCAACGTTGCGGCACAAGCCGATTGTGGTGGGGGGAAATCCCGATAGCCGGGGAGTTGTCGCCACCTGCTCCTATGAAGCCCGTCAATTTGGCATTCATTCCGCCATGTCCTGTGCTCGGGCTTACCGTCTCTGTCCGCAGGTTATTTTTGTTCGTCCACGCTTTGCCGCCTATCAAAAAGTTTCTCAGCAGATCAGAGAGATTTTTCTGCAATATACCGATCTGGTTGAGCCCCTTTCTTTGGATGAAGCCTATCTGGATGTCACCATCAATAAATCGGGGATCCAATCAGCCACTTGGGTTGCACAAAATATCCGTAAAGAAATTCGGCAGAAAACTGGTCTGACGGCTTCTGCCGGAGTCTCTTACAATAAGTTTCTCGCCAAGATAGCTTCTGATGTAAAGAAACCTGACGGGTTGACGGTTGTGACCCCTGAGCAGGCGGCACAATTTATTGCAAGGTTGCCGATTCGACGTTTTCATGGCGTAGGGCGAGTGACCGAAAAGAAAATGCAGAATCTGGGAATTTATACGGGTGCAAACTTGTCAGAACATCCACTGGCCGAATTGAATAAATATTTTGGTAAGTCGGGGCAATACTATTTCAATATTGCTCGTGGTGTTGACCAGCGACCGGTTGTCCCGAACCGGGTGCGTAAGTCGATCGGCAAAGAGACAACGCTTGGTGAAGATACCGGTGATATCGGACAGATACTGACTATCATTGGCGATCTGGCAGAAAAAGTTGCAATGCTTTTGCAGGCAAAGCACACCAGTGGGCTGACATTGACCCTGAAAGTGAAATACGCAGATTTTCAGATAGTGACTCGAAGTATTAGCCGGGAACAGCCGATTGAAACTGCAGAAGAGATACTAGTGTTGTCTGAAAAATTGTTACAGAAAACCGAAGCAGGGGACAGAAAGGTACGGCTCTTGGGGGTGACAATCTCTCATTTGACAACTGACATTTCTGCCGATGAACCACTGCAGTTGGAACTGCCTTTTGTCTGAATGTGAAAATGCCCGATAATTTGTGCTGGGCATCTGCTATATCGTCTTCGTTATAATCCAGGACCTCTTTTGACTCTTGATTGAAGTTGCTGCTAGCATGCGCTATCAAAGCACTAAAGCAACAGCGTCCCTTTTTTCTGCCCGAATTGACAACCAGACCAGACCAGACTATACTATATGCGTTCCCTTAATATCAGGAGGATGTATGCAGATCACTAATATTTCAGACGCAAAGGCCAGCCTGTCGCGGTTGATCAAGCTGGTTCAAGAGACTGATGAGCCGGTTATTATAGGTAAGGCAGGAGAGCCGGTTGCGATTCTTTCTGCGTATAAAAAAGATTCTGCACCGCGGAAATTGGGTGGAAGCTGGGAGGGGAAGGTGAAGTTGTCGCCAGATTTTGATGCTGTTGATGAAGAAATCAGTGACGATTTTTACTCCAGCATCCTGTTTCCAGAATAATTATGAATCTTTTACTTGATACCCATGTGTTGATATGGTCTCTGGAAAATAATCCAACATTAGCTGAAGAAGCCAGATCCAGAATTGTTTGCGGATCGAATATGGTTTTTGTGAGCTCTGCTTCGATCTGGGAGATTGGCATCAAGATGAAACTTGGTAAACTTGATGTTCCAGATAATTTACAGCAAGAGCTTCGCCTGCACCGTTTTACCCCTCTCAGTATTACCCACGATCACGCCGAACTGGCTGCCCAGCTCCCTGCGATCCACAAAGATCCCTTTGATCGGATGTTGGTTGCTCAAGCAATCAGCGAGAAGCTGACATTGGTGACCCGTGATGATCAAATTTGTCAATATTGCGTGGATGTTCTGCGTGCTTGAGAAAAATAAGAAGAGTCGTCGTGTGTCAGGATATTCTCTATAACCACCTGTTATTTCAAAACCTGCCCCCTTTTGTTTGTGGGCATGATGCAGTTAAAGCACTAAAGCAACGATGTCCCCTTGAGAATCCCTTTTTTATTTCAGAGCTATCCACCAGACTGCCAAAACTAAAGTAGCAGAGAGGAAGGCCAGTCCTTTATTGACCTGCTCCCATGGATGCTTAAACCCCCGGATGAAATAATCTGCCATCAGCCCCAGCCCGATTCCTGATACAAAACCAAACAGATGTGCTCCTATATCAGTATTCTCTCCACCTGCTCCAAGCAGCGCCAATAACCCCAGAGCTGCAGCAATTGGCAGTGGCCAGCGGTGGCGTAGATTGCTGCGAAAATGGAGCATATTAATAGTGGCAAGCAGGCCAACCGCACCAAAGACTGCGGTTGATGCTCCAATGGAACGATGATCTGGAGATTGAACCAGGGCATTCAGAAAATTTCCGAGTGTCCCGGCACAAAGAACCAAAAACCAGGCGCGCCCTGATCCCAGCAAGCGACAGAGACGCACCATGAAAATCCCCCCAAGGGCAATATTACTGAGCAGGTGGAGAACCCCAGAATGGAGGGTCAATGCGGTTATCAGCCGCCACCATTCCCCCTGAAGAATCTTTTCAGTGTGAGCATTACCAAGTTCGAACCAATTGACTGGTTGATATCCGAACAGGTTGGTTTGTTGTCGGGTGATATTGTGAAAAATGGCCAGAAGAATGAATATCCAGATAGTCGATGTGGTATTTTCGTGTAACTTTCTCTCGACAGGTGGTGGTGGCGGCCAGTTACGGTTTTCGATTTCGTATTGCTGTAATTCCTGGCAGGCGTTTTGATATTGATCTACGGGAACTAACAACTGCCACTTGTCGTTACGTTTTTCACTGCGACAAGGGATCTGGCGCGATTGCAGAACCAGCAGCCAGTTTTTCAGTTTGCGTTTCGGGATAGTCTGATCTGATGGCCCATCTTTCAGCCCCGGTGGGATCGGAACCCAGTCCAGCAGTTCAATTTCTATCCGTTTATCATCAATCATACTTTTCATCATTGCAGATAACTGATATTAACTGTACTGCAAATCTGTTTTTAGCCACAGACACACACGGACAACTGCTTTTTCCTTGTGGCTACATACCGTACGATATCAGCACTGTTGGTTACTTAAACACACTCAAGGTAGCGAAAGTTAAGTTTTATTCTTTTGTCTGTGTGCGTCCGTGTGTGTCTGTGGCAAATTTAAGTAGTTAATCTTTTAAGCCCGCACGAAGTGCGCGAACTTGATAGTATAGGAATTTCCATTTTTATTCAAACATAACAAGTTGTTATTGACCCTAATCGTGTGATCGTCGTATGTATAAGTGAAATGCGACTATCACAGCAT
>JAUVCS010000261.1 GCA_030590745.1 Desulfuromusa sp. | reverse complement strand
CTGGTATTTTGGCAACATCCATTGCGTGGTCTGGAAGCGGCCTTCAATTTCTTTAACTTGAGCTTTGGTCTGTTCCTGGTTTTTCTGGCGCGAACTCTTGGGGCTCTCTATCTGGCCAATAACCTGGGGCACGAGACTCTGGTTGCAAAGTTGAAGAATTCTTCCTTCAATAACTTGCTCTGTGCACTGCCGTTTCTCCTCTTCATCCTGCTCCGCCTGGTGATGATGGATGGCTATGCGGTTAATCCTGCTGATGGTACGGTTGTGATGGAAGCTAACAAGTACCTGCATAATCTATTGCAGATGCCATTGAATCTGATTCTTCTTCTGGTTGGTCTGGTTCTGGTTGTCCTTGGTGTGGTGTTGAATCGCTTTACCGCATCTGTTCGCGGAATCTGGTTGTCAGGGCCGGGGACGGTTTTTACCTGTCTGGCGATCTTTTTCCTGGCGGGCTACAACAACACCGCTTTCTATCCGTCAAAGATTGACCTGAGCAGTAGCCTGACTATTTACAACGCATCCAGCAGCCACTATACCTTGATTATAATGACCTATGTTGCACTGTTGGTTCCGGTTGTCCTCGGATATGTATCCTGGACGTGGCGGCAGATGGATAGCAAAAAACTGACGTTGGAAGAACTGAATGCTGACAAGAAAAGTTACTAAGAGGAGGAAGTTATGGTTTCATTGATTTTATGGGTATTGCTCATTGTCGTATCTTATTTTGGCTCTGTAAAATTGCTCAGTCGGTTTAACTTGTTATAACTTTGAACCGTATTTCGTTTATATAAAAAGAGCCCTGTTTCAATTGAAACAGGGCTCTTTTTGTTACATTGGACTGATAACTTACATGATCAATTGATTTAACAACCACTGCAACCACTGGCGCAAGCGCCAGAAGTAGCTGCTATGGAGAATCCTTCTCCATAAGAATTTTTGACATAATCTATCTGGCTCTCTTTGGCGTGGGGCAGAACGTTGTCATCAATTAATAATTCGATTTCGTTGACGGTATAGAGTTGTTTCTCATCTTTTGACTCATCCAGAGTCAATCCCAGGCTGGGACCGCCTCAGCCAAACCCTTCAAAAACAACACGGAGAAATTTCCCCGTATGTTCTTTCATTAACTCTTTGAACTTTTCACGTGCTGTATCGGTAATCTGTAACATGTTTCTTGATCTCCTTTTTCTTTTCTGATGTTTTTTTGGAATGTGGCTAAAATGATCCCTCAGTAAAAAAAAATAAAAAGTGTTGTGGATAGACACGCCATCCGTAGCTAACCTCAGGTAAAACCGCTACTTGCCGGAGCACTGCAGGCTCCGCCACTACTTGAAATTGCCGCAACAGAGGTTAATGATACGGTTCGTGCTGCCGGTTCGCCGCACCCAGGACAGGGGACATCCTCTAGTGGTTTACGTTGAATTTTTTCAATTGTTTTGCCACAATGACAGCAATGGTATTCAAAAATCGGCAAGGAACTTATCTCCATTTAGATGGTCTTTATACATTCGATAAACCATATATTAAATCCCTGCTGGTGGCAAGACTGAAAATTATTTAAAAAACGGTTTCCTCTCCATGGTGAGTTGAATTAAACTGTATAGAAATAATGTTTTATCTCTAAATGGAGGATTCAATGGCTGCAGATTTAATTTTAACTCGCAAAGCAAAGCATATCGGTTTTATCACCCTGAACCGCCCTGATGCGATGAACACATTTACTCCCGAATTTGCTGATCAGCTGGATCAGGCCTTGTGGTCTATGGAAAATGATGATGAGGTCAGGGTCATTGTTATTAATGCGGCGGGAAAGCATTTCTGTACCGGTATTTCTCTGGATCAGTTCAACAATAAAACTCATCAGGAATATCGAAAATTTCTCTATGGGATCGATGCTTTTTATCATACTCTGGCGGACCTTAACAAACCGACTATTGCTTCAGTACAGGGGTTTGCGTTGGCAAATGGAGCTGGTTTGTCCTTTGGTTGTGATATGACCGTTGCAGCAGAAACAGCAACTTTTGGGACGACTGCGATTAATGTCGGGTTAATCTGTCTGGGTCCAGCGGCACCAATGGTGAAAATTATTGGCAAGAAAAAAACCATGGAGATGGTTTTAACTGGAGATATGATCAGCGCAGCAGAAGCTGAGACTTTAGGTCTGGTCAATAAAGTCGTTGCCGATGCCGATCTCGAAGCTGAAACCCTTAAATTAGCCGAAAAACTGGTTTCAAAAAGCCCGATTGCG
>JAUVCS010000018.1 GCA_030590745.1 Desulfuromusa sp. | reverse complement strand
AATCGCCGGAATCTGCGATCCGACCGGGCGACTCTTTGGGTTAATGCCCCATCCCGAAGCCTTTACCCATCGTACCCATCATCCCCGTTGGACCCGGGAAACGTTACCTGATGAGGGGATGGGGCTGCTGTTGTACCGCAATGCGGTACGTTTCATAGAAAAAGAGCTATTGTAGGTGATTAGGCTGAAAGGCTGAAGGGCTGGAGGCTGACCTTGCTATACTTAAGGAGTCAATATATTCATGTTTGATAAACTTCACGAAGAGTGTGGTGTGTTCGGAATTTTTGGTCATCCGGAAGCTGCCAATCTGACCTATTTGGGGCTTTATGCTCTGCAACATCGCGGCCAGGAGAGTTGTGGCATCGTTGCTTCTGATGGTGTGCAGCTGAAAGCTCACTTGGGTATGGGGCTGGTAGCGGATGTTTTTAAACATGATGATGTCTTTGCCAAACTGCCCGGTCCTGCTGCCATTGGTCATGTTCGCTATTCGACAGCCGGTGGCAATGATATGAAAAACTGTCAGCCAATCATGGTTGATTATTCCAGGGGCAGTATTGCCGTTGCTCACAATGGTAATCTGGTTAATGCACCGGAGCTGCGGAATGAGTTGGAAAAAACTGGTTCGATCTTTTCCACAACCGCTGATACTGAAACGATTATTCACCTGATTGCCCGGTCTCAGTCTGACTCTCTGGTCGACAGAATTAGTGAATCATTACTGCAGGTTAAAGGGGCGTATAGTCTTGCATTTCTGACTGAAACCCGGATGATTGCGGTCCGTGATCCAAGTGGTTTTCGCCCTCTAAGTCTGGGGCGATTGGATGGTTCTTTTGTAGTCTCTTCTGAATCCTGCGCCTTTGATTTGATTGAAGCTGAATATATTCGGGAAATTGAGCCCGGTGAAATGATTGTGATCGATAAAAAGGGGATGAAGTCCTATTTTCCTTTTCCGGGGGAGGTGAGAAATACTCCCTGTATCTTCGAATATATCTATTTTGCCCGTCCAGACAGCCGGATTTTCAATCGTATGGTCTACCCGGTAAGAAAAGAGTTTGGTCGTCAACTTGCCCGTCAGTATCCGATTGATGCGGATCTGGTTATTGCTGTTCCCGATTCAGGGATGCCTGCCGCGATGGGTTATGCCGAGGAGGCAGGTCTTCCCTTTGAGCTGGGGTTGATCCGTAACCACTATATCGGGCGTACCTTTATTGAGCCACAGCAGGCTATTCGCCATTTTGGGGTGAAGCTTAAGCTTAATCCGGTCAGTGAGATACTGGAGGGAAAACGGGTGGTGGTGGTTGATGATTCTATCGTTCGGGGGACCACATCACGTAAAATTGTCAAGATGATCCGTAATGCCGGAGCCAGAGAGGTTCACGTGCGTATTTCCAGTCCGCCAACCAGTTATCCCTGTTTCTATGGGATTGATACCCCGTCGCGGAAAGAACTGATTTCAGCGTCACATAGTGTTGAAGAAATTGCCCGTTATATTACTGCAGACAGTCTCTGTTATCTGGATATCGAGGGTCTTCATGCGACCCTGAAACAGTTCGGCGATCATAAACTTGATTTTTGTGATGCCTGTTTCAGCGGGAAATATCCGATCATGTTTCCCCGTCTAAAAGAGAGTAATCAGCTTGGTCTTTTTTGATATGAATCAATCAATTAAGTATTAATACTTAATCTTATTTCAGGAGAGCGAAAATGTCGATAAAAGAAGAATTGAAAGAAATTATCCGTGATTTATCCTATGAAGAACGGGAAGTGACACTGGCCTCCGGTCGAAGAAGTAATTTTTATTTTGATGGGAAACAGACAACTTTGCACTCTCGTGGTGGCTTGCTGGTGGGACAGGCTTTCTGGGAAGAGGTAAAGCAGTTTGGCGTAACAATTGATGGGGTTGGAGGTTTAACCCTTGGAGCCGATCCGATTGCGACAGCGACCTCAATCGCTGCACAACTGGAAGGGGTTAATGTCCATGCCTTTATTATCCGCAAAGAACCAAAGGGGCACGGAACCGGTCAGTGGTTGGAAGGACGGAAGAATCTTCCCCCCGGATCGAAGGTTGTCATTGTTGAAGATGTGACAACGACTGGCGGTTCTTCGATGAAGGCAGTCGAGCGGGCAAAAGAAGAGGGGCTTGAGGTGGTAGGGATTATCACCCTGGTTGATCGTGAAGAGGGGGCTCGTGAAGCGATTGAGGGGGCAGGTCAGGTACTGCGGACGGTGTTTACCAAATCTGAGGTTGTTGGTTAGAAACAGTCAGTGATTGATTGGAGGGAGGGGATTTAACCCTCCTCCTAATCATCGTCGGGAATCTGGTAGACATCAAGCACTCCGGAAATTTCTTTGAGTAATCTGCGATCAATATTACTGGTATCACCAACAACTCCAAGAATGATTCGATCCGCTCCGGTTGATTGATGAAAATCACAATCCTGCTCGACCAGAAATTGTTTAACCTGTTGCAGGTTCTCTTCAGTGGCTTTTCTTTTCATAATGACCAGCATTTTAGCGACTTCCTTTCGTGTGGGTACGTTCCAGGCTACGACTTTCATCGATTACCCGTTCAAATAGACGAATGATGGCTGAATTGTCCAACGGCCCGTGATTTTTTTCCTGCATCCGCTCAAAAATTAACTTTTCGCGCTTTGGATCGTAAATTGGCAGATCAAGATCCTTTTTCATCCCCCCAATTTTAAGAGCCAAAGCAGCACGCTGATTGAAAATCCGTAGCAGATCATCATCAAGTTGATTGATATTTTTCCTGATTGTGTCGATATCCACAGCCTTATCCTTTTCCCGAATAGCGAGCCCCTGGAATAATGGTATCGCGGTGAAAATTTTGATCATCCCGATCTGGATAGTCGATGGTGTAATGAAGACCTCGACTCTCATGTCGTGATAGAGCACTTTGAACAATTAACCTGGCAACAGTTGTAATATTACGTAACTCAATCAAGTCTGAGGTAATAAGAAAATCCCAGTAGTACTCATCAATCTCTTCTTGAATCAGCATGATTCGACTCATCGCCCGCTCTAAACGTTTGTCAGAGCGGACAATGCCGACATAATTCCACATGCAGCGGCGTATTTCATCCCAGTTATGGGCAACGATAACTTCCTCGTCACTATTGGTTGCTTTGCCACAATCCCAAGGGGGGATAGCGGGGTTTGGGGGAAGTTGTTCTCCTAGGCGTGATAATGAGACTGCTGCAGCTATTTTCGCAAATACCACTCCCTCCAGCAGGCTGTTGCTTGCCAGGCGGTTAGCACCATGCAATCCGGTACAGGCAACTTCACCGATAGCAAACAGATTATCGATACTGGTCTCCCCATTCTTGTCAACACTTAACCCACCACAAAGATAATGAGTTGCTGGAACTACCGGGATAGGTTCTCTGGTCATGTCAATCCCGAAACCAAGACAAGTTTCATAGATCATCGGGAAGTGATGTTTAATAAAGTCGGCACCTTTATGGGTAATGTCAAGGAAAACGCAGTCTGCTCCTGATTTTTTCATTTCATTATCAATAGCTCGGGCAACAATATCTCTCGGAGCTAAATCTTTTAACTCATGATAGTCCGGCATGAAAGCATAGTCATCGCCCCGTCTCAAGATTCCCCCTTCACCGCGAACTGCTTCAGAAATGAGGAATGATTTTGCCTTGGGATGATAGAGGGTGGTGGGGTGGAACTGCATGAACTCCATATTGGCAACAGTTGCCCCGGCACGCCAGCCAATTGCAATTCCGTCACCCGTTGCAATATCTGGATTGCAGGTAAAGAAGTATACTTTTCCAGCTCCACCGGTCGCCAGAATGGTAAACTGAGCTCCGAAAGCGACAACCTCATTGTTCTTCTTATCCAGGATATAGGCACCAAGGCAGCGATCTTTGGTAAGCTTTTTGTGTAGCACTTTACTCTCGGTGATTAAATCAACCGCTATATGATCCTGATATAGAGTAATATTGGGGTGTTTGAGTGCCGCTTCAACAAGAGCACGCTCAATTTCACGACCCGTGGCATCTTTGGCATGGAGTATTCTGCGATGACTGTGTCCCCCTTCACGGGTCAAGTCATATTGATTATCTTCGTTACGGCTGAATTTGACCCCCCAATTGATCAGATCATCGATCGCTTCGGGGCCAACTTCTACGACAAGGTCAACAATTTCCGGGTTGGAAAGCTGCGCACCGGCAACCATGGTGTCTTCGGCATGGGAAGAAAAACTATCTTTATCGGAAAATACTGTTGCGATTCCACCCTGTGCCAGCTGGGTTGCTGAAACATCAATATCACGTTTTGTTACCAGAGAGACAGTCCCACGATCGGCAACCTTTAAAGCGTAGGAGAGCCCGGCGATTCCGCTCCCAATAATCAGAAAATCTGTTGTGACTCGCATAATAATATCCATAGGTTATTTTTTTGCATGAGATATAAAAATTCAGATCAATATTATCAATCTCGGTTTCAGTTCTTGTCAAGCATTTCAGACTCTCCTTGACGAATGGTCGAGTAGAGGTTATAAAACACTCATGTTTAATTTCATCCGACTGTTTTCAGTGGTTCTTCTCGGTTTTGTGCTGTTGACTCCTCCAGCTGTTCAAGCTGGGATATACCGCTATGTTGATCAACAGGGGCGGGTCCATTTTACCAATATTCCCACAACCAGTCAGTATCGTCTTTATCGGAACGAGGGGCAGCCTTATCGATTGGAAACCCTTATCACCCATTTCGCCGAGAAATTCAAGCTTGATCGCTCTCTGGTTAAGGCAGTCATCAAGGCGGAAAGTGATTTCGATCCTCAGGTTGTTTCTTCCAAGGGTGCGCAGGGTTTGATGCAGTTGATGCCGGAAACAGCGAAAGAGGTTGGGGTCAATAATCCCTTTGATCCATCTGAATCAATCTATGGTGGATCATTTTATTTGCGTAAAATGCTTGATTCTTTTGATCAAAATCTTGATTATGCACTAGCGGCTTATAATGCCGGACCCGGGGCGGTTCGCAAGTATGGAGGAATCCCCCCTTATGCAGAAACCCAGAATTATGTGCGACGGGTGAAACACTATTACGATTTTTATTCCAGGAGATTGTCGGGCTTTACGAATTAGAACGAGAAATTGACTGTTCGAGGGAAGATTTTCGTAGATTTGAGAGCGAATAGCACCGCTATTTGTCGAAAATATATGGGAATATGCACCGAACAGGCGTTTCGTAGTCAATTCTTGTAAAGCCTGACAGTCTCCTTGATCAAAGGATGTTTTTTGATGTCTTCTGATACAAAACTGCTGAATCTGCCCAACATTCTGACTCTGTCCAGGATTGCTGCAGTCCCGGTTATTATCCTGTTATTATTGTTTGAATCAAAGCAAAGTTGTTTATGGGCGGCGATTATTTTTACTGCCGCTTCTATGACCGACTGGCTGGATGGTTATCTGGCACGTAAATGGGGTATCGTCACGATGCTGGGGAAATTTCTTGATCCCCTGGCAGATAAGTTGATTGTCATTGCTGCCCTGATCATGTTGATTCCTTTAGGGCGTGTTCCTGCCTGGGCAGTTTTTGTAATCCTGGCTCGCGACCTGATTGTCAGCGGGATTCGTTCGATTGCTTCAGCGGAAGGGATTGTTATAGATGCGAGCAATCTTGGAAAATACAAAACTATTTTCCAGATGATTGCGATTGTCGGCCTTCTTCTCCATTATCAGTATTACTGGTTTTTTGGTGTCCAATACGAATTTCTCCATCCATCCCTGCATAACCCCGGCATTGTGGTCTTTTATATTTCTCTGTTTTTAACCGTTTGGTCGGGTGGCGACTATTTTGTTAAATTCTTTAAAGTTTTTGCCAAATAATCCCGGTAAATTTTTATTGACACTCGACAAACCGTTTTGTTATACATACATCCGCTCGTCACGGCGGGCTATCTGAGCGGGAATAACTCAGTGGTAGAGTGCAACCTTGCCAAGGTTGACGTCGCGAGTTCGAATCTCGTTTCCCGCTCCATAAAATTCAAGAGACCAGGGTTATTTCCTGGTCTCTTTTTTTATTTTAAATCGATGAATTATAACCATCACAAGATATCCGCGTCCCGCACCACAACTTCCATTCTATGAATATGCTATGCTGAGCATCAATAATGATAAGTTAAAGTTAAACAAATTCGCCTGATTCTTTTTAATGAGAATCAGCCTGAACATGGAAGGAATTTAAAATAATGCGGAAAAATATTTTCACCATAGTAGTTTCTGTTACGATTTTCACCTTGTTTGCCACCAACGTGATGGCGCAAGGGAAAAGTTCCCCATTTTTAATTACCGGGAAAATTCCTCATCTCACCAAACTGCTGATACAGCAGTGGGATAATCCTGATCTGAATCTAACTGACCAGCAAAAGCCCAAACTTTTGAAAATAAGAACAGAGACTCTGACCAACGTCAGAAAGCTTGCTCCTGAAATTGATTCACTTGAAAAACAGGTTGCCGATGGAATTTTGTCCGGGAAAACTCCAACTGAACTCAGTCCGATTGTGTTTACTATTGCCAAGTTAAAAGCTGAAGAAACAATGATTCAGTTAGAGTGTATCGATGCAACGAGTAAAATTCTGGATAAGCAGCAACTAGAAATCTTGTTGGACTAGGAGACTGTCGGTTGCCAGGGCCAGTTTTCGACCACGTTGGACATTGACCAGCAGCAGGAGTATCCCGCCAATAATAAAGAAAATTCCCAGTGCCAGAATGGAATTGCGGGAGCTGCCACTGAAATCTGCGACCAGAGCAAACAGGAGCGGACCAAAGATTGCGGCGAATCTTGAGCTGATGGCGAAAAAACCAAAAAATTCTGCACTACGCTGTTTTGGAACCATGCTGGAAAAGAGGGATCGACTCAGTGCTTGACTTCCCCCCAGGATAATTGCGATCACCCCGCCGAGAAGCCAGAACTCATAAGCACTATCCATCCGGTATGCAAACACACAAACCAGCAGGAAAACTACCAGGCTAATAAAAATCGCACGTGCTGTCCCAATCTTTCCCCCCAAACGGGCAAAAAACAGTGCACCTGGCATTGCCAGAAATTGAATCATTAGAAAACAACCGATAATTGTCCCTTGCCCCAGATGAAGTTCTTCCCGAGCGTAGATTGCTGAGACACTGATAATGGTTTGGATGCCATCGTTGTAACAGAGAAATGCCAGAAGGAAGAGAGTCAGATCACGGTAGCGGAGCAGTTGTTTGAACTGGTTAAAATAAGTCGACAAGTTGAATTGATAAGCTATCGCTGTCTGTCTTTCAGTCTTTGGCAGATAGATAAAAGTTGGAAGTGCAAAAATGAACCACCAGACTGCAGTGAGTAAAAAACCAAACCGGGTTGCTGCACTGCGGTCAGTGAAGCCAAAAAAATCATATTTAAGGATGATGACAAATACCAGCGCCAGCAGTAACCCACCACCAATATAACCATAGGAGAACCCCCTTGCAGAGAGCCGGTCGGACTGATCGGCTGTGGCAAGAAAGGGGAGGTAGGCGTTATAAAAAATATTAGCACCGGCAAAAGCCAGATTGCCTACAACAAAAAACAGGATGGTTGGCCAATAATCATCTCCAGCGGTTGTTGCAAGCAGGGCTGTAGCAATACAGCCGGTCAGCCAGAATGAGATCATCAGCCGCTTGTGCCAACCATTTCGGTCGGCCAGGGCACCGAGTAGCGGTGCGGCAATAGCCAGGATGATCATTGACAATGAGATACTGTATCCCCAGAGACTGGCTGCTGAGAATTTGTGAGTGGTGAAAAAAGGGAGCGTTGCCCCGGATTCCGGAACTAAAGAGACAAAATAGACCGGCAGTACCGCCGCCAGAATAACCGTAGCAAAAGCAGAATTTGCCCAGTCATAAAGACACCAGCCGAAACGGGATTTTTGCAAATGTCGAGACAAATTAACTCCCAAAGTGTGTAGCAAAAATTAATGGTTCTGTCAGGGTAAGTGATTTTGGTGACATTGTGCAATTGAAAATATGATCGATTTTAGTGGTAAATGATTTGAAGAATATAAGGGTAATGGACGTTGAAATACCAAGGGGTTTCTCTCATACTTATAAAGCGGAGGCTTTCCCGGATATTATGCGGGTAAGTTGTTGGCAGCCAGATTAACAAAGAATCCAGCCTCTGGATTTAATCTAGATAGTTTTTTTAACAGCCTGCTAAGTATTAGTTGGCTATTTTACGGTAGGCACAACACTCCGGTAACCAGCTGAGCTCGGTGATGTTTTTCGGAGTGAGTTTAATGCAGTCTTCTTCGGCTTGCAGACGTTGTGGGTAAATACGGCATGATCGGTCGTGAATATTGAGATGACGGCAGGGGATAGCCGTTGTATGGATGATCCCCTGACCGTCAATTTTTTTCTCAAAGCAGCAAGCACCACAACCTTGGCAGATTGCTTCCCACTCATCCTGAGTCATGACCTTATGCGCACTCTGAATAGCCACACGCATGACAAACGCAGCAGCCACCTTCATGCTCTACCGGGCCGCCACAATCGGGACAGGCACCACCATTGTTGATAAACTGGGACGGGCTGTCCTCGCCATTGAGCATATGAAGTTCAACGGCTTTTGCCACAGCATCAGCACAGGAGGTGATCCGATTTTTGCCAAACCCGGCAGGTTTATGACAGGTGATCCCGATCAGTTGCTTAACTGTTTGGCGGGCCTGACCACCACTGCGCCAAGAGAGAGAAACCAGCCGCCCGATTGCTTCACATTGTGAAGCGGCACAGCCGCCTGCTTTTCCCATGGTGGTAAAAAGCTCAAAGAGTCCATTTTCATCTTCATTGATGGTAATATAGAGAGGTCCGCAACCGGTTTCCATCTGGTAGGTTGAACCGGTCAGTGCCCGGGGGCGCTCCCGTTTACGGGTGGGCTTTTTACTTTCCATTGGTATGTTGGTTTCAGCTTTTCTCTCATCATCCCCTTTTCCAGCGACAGAAAGAACCTGCATATCACGTGACCCATCACGGTAGATAGTGACACCCTTGCACCCCTCTTTGTAAGCGAGTTGGTATACTGTCGCCACATCCTCCCGGGTTGCATCACTACAGAAGTTGACAGTTTTTGAAACCGCGTTGTCAGTGTATTTCTGGAATGCCGCCTGCATCAGTACATGATCTTTGGGGGTGATATCGTGGGAGGTGACAAAAATTCTGCGAATATCTGCCGGAACTGTCTCAATATCCTGGACGGTTCCTTTTTCAGCGATCTCCTGCATCAATGCTTCGGAGTAGAATCCCCGCTGTTTAGCAATGGTTTCAAACAGGGGATGAACTTCAATCAGTTTATTATTATCGAGCACCTGACGGATGTATGAAACTGCAAACAGGGGTTCGACACCGCTGGAACAGTTAGCAATGATAGAAATAGTTCCGGTTGGTGCAATCGTTGTGCAAGTGGAATTACGGATGGGACTTTTCCCCGGTTTGTCGTAAGTGCTCCCCTTGAAATTTGGAAAAGCGCCACGCTCTTCAGCTAATAGTATCGATTCCTGATGTGATTTTTCATTGACAAAGCGCATGACCTCTTCCCCCAGATTGATAGCCTCCAGGCTGTTGTAGGGGATCTCCAGCATAATCAGCAGGTCGGCCCAACCCATCACTCCCAGACCGATCTTCCGGTTGGCCCGGGTCATCTCATCAATCTCAGGTAATGGATATTTATTGGCTTCAATGACGTTATCGAGGAAGCGGGTCGACAGTTTCACCGTCTCCTCCAGCTTGTCCCAGTCGATTTTTCCATCAGCCACCATATTTGCCAGATTGAGGGAACCAAGGTTGCATGATTCGTAGGGTAGCAATGGTTGCTCGCCACAAGGATTGGTACTTTCATACTCTCCTATGTGGGGGGTTGGGTTGTCACGGTTGAGGCGATCC
>JAUVCS010000226.1 GCA_030590745.1 Desulfuromusa sp. | reverse complement strand
ATTTTCCGTTGTTTCACGACCCTTTTCCTTTGCTTTATTAACCAACCAAAGGATCGTGAAGGTTATTACAAGGGTGAGAAAAAGGAACAAGATATCGGCAAAACTAAACGGTTTCATTGAAAACCTCAGTTAGGAGCCTGTCGTACTTTACCAGAATCTGCTGCAAAACCGCCGGTACGGTTCATATTTTCATTACGATCCACAAAGTCCGGCAGGATTCAGATATCCAGTAAAAACTTAAGACTGATTAGAATGGTATTTCAAAATTATCATTGTCAGAAAACAATAGATACAAAAAAAGGATGGAGCTTACGCTCCATCCTTTTCAGCGTTATCCCTCAGGATAACGAAAATCCAAATTCTTTTTTATGGCTGGGGCGGCAGGGATCGAACCTGCGAATGCCGGAATCAAAATCCGGTGCCTTACCGCTTGGCCACGCCCCAATAAAAGAGATGGGTTTTTTAACAAAGAACAAATCCATCGTCAAGCAAAAACTACCTGAAAATGGTGCGGATAATCAAATAACCGCTTTGATCGCTTCACAGAGTCTATCCATATTATCGGGAGTCATCCCGGCAACGTTGATCCGGCCAGAACCAACGATATAAATGGAGTACTCCTCACGCAACCGATCGACTTGCTCTTTGGTCAAACCTGAAAAACTGAACATGCCACGCTGTTCGATAATTGAGGAGAAATCTTGCTCGACCCCTTTCTCCTTGAGGGTTTTAACGAACAGATGGCGCATCTCATTGATCCGGTCACGGATCTCGGCAACTTCTTCTACCCACTTGGCTCTGAGCTCTTTATCGCTTAGAACCGTAGCAACAATCTGACCACCGTGAGAAGGAGGATTCGAGTAATTGTAACGGATCCGAAGTTTGACTTGACTCATCACCCTGGCAGCTTGTTCCTGATTCTCAGCAACCACTGTCAATGCGCCGGTTCTCTCACGGTAAAGTCCAAAATTTTTGGAAAAACTTGAACAAACAACCATCTGCTTGACCTTTTTGGTCAATTCAAGCAACCCTGCCCGGTCATCCTCAATCCCGTCAGCCAGTCCCTGATAAGCAAAATCAACCAGGGGCACGACCCCCTGTTTGGCAAGAAGATCACCGATCTTGGACCATTGTTCTGGAGTGGGATCAATACCGGTCGGATTGTGGCAACAGCCATGCAGAAGAATGACATCACCCTGGGGAATTTTTTTGATCGACTCATACATAGCATCAAAATCGAGACCGTTAGTTTTTGGATCTCGATACTGGTATTTTTCGCATTTAACCCCAGCCGCCGCAAAAATCGTATTATGATTTGCCCAGGTCGGATCGCTTAACCAGAGAACCGCATCGGGATGCAAGGTATGCATGTAATCACCAACCACCCGCAGTGCCCCTGTCCCTCCCGGACATTGGGCTGTCGCAGCCCGTTTTTCAGAGATAATCTCATGATCTTCTCCGAATATAAGCTCCTGAACCCGGGTACAGTAGATGGGCTCACCAGTCATCGGCAGGTATCCTTTAGAATCCTCCTGCTCAACAATACGTCTCTCCGCCTCTTTCACTGACTCAAGAACCGGTGTCTGTCCGGTAGCATCTTTATAAACACCGACGGAAAGATTGATCTTGTCAGGGTTCGAGTCAGCCTTGAATGTCTCGGTCAGGCCAAGAATTGGATCGGCAGGTGCGGTTTGAACATTTTTGAACATAACAAGAGAGCCTTTCATCTATTGGTGTTTATGGGCACAACGCATAGACCTTCGAGAGAACTTTAAACCTCCTGATCAAGCGTTTACTCACCCACTATTAAATGGAAATTTCAGCTATCTTCTACCCTAAGCTACAGCCCTTGTCAAACCCAAAACCAGCGTCTGAAAAAGGGATACGCTGAAAAGTTCAGTCACTATCAACAGTTACTATTTCGACAATTCAATTACAAATTTATTAATAAATTCAATACCGATCACTCAAGGAAAATTGTCAATCACTACGGTGAAACCGCAGTTAAACAATAAGTGTTAGTTAATTTTTTATTGCATCGGCAGGAGAGTTAGAATATCCTGTTGTCACTCAATAAGAAGGGATCGTCATGACAGCGGAAACAGATCGACCAAAGGCTGATGCAAGAAAGAATCTCCGGGCCCCCTTGATTATCCAAAAGGTTCTCATTGAAGGCGATCGACAAGCTTTTTTTGGGTACACTAAAAACATCAGTAAAAGTGGGATGTTTATCGCAACAACCAATACGATTCAGCCGGGCGAACAGATCAAACTTGAATTCCAACTACCAGCACCGCTAAAAGGGACTGTTCGCTGTCTCTGCGAAGTTGTCTGGAAACGACCCCACGGGACCCATCTCCCTTTTGAGCCGGGAATGGGGATGAAATTTGTCGATCTACCGACAGAGATCTCTGACGAACTGGACGAGTGGATCAAAGAGCAGTTATAAAGAAAAAAAACCGATACCCCAGGGTGTCGGTTTTTTTCTTCCCTCGCCATTTTTTCAGAAATAAATTAACTATTCAATCGCCTTGATTGCCTGCTCAATCCTTCGCAAAGATTGTTCCCTGCCAAGAACTAGCAGAACCTCATAAATACCGGGGCTTGGAACTCCACCCGTCAATGCCACCCTTAACGGTTGTGCAACCTTGCCGAATTTCAGTTCAGTCTCTTGCATGATTTCTGCAAATGATAGTTCAAGCTGTTCTTTAGTAAATGACTTGCAATTAGCTAATTTTTCTAGAATAGTGATGAATAGTTGTTTCTGCTGAGGGATTAAAAACTTATTTTTTGCTTTATCATCATAAACAACCGGATCGACAAAATAGAAA
>JAUVCS010000259.1 GCA_030590745.1 Desulfuromusa sp. | reverse complement strand
CGTTCAGCACCATCGGCTGCGCCAAGTTCTCCTTTTATTATTTTTGTCAGTGTTTTCTGCAACTGCTCGATATCGAAGCACTGATGACTGATCAAATTCGGCAGCCGGTAAAAACCCATATCGTATGTATCATTGACCTTGGCACGGTAGGATATTGCCGGGACGTCCATCATATAGGCTTCGACACCTGTGGTGCAGCCGTTATGAATAACCAGGTCAGTTGCCATGAGCCAGGGGACAACGTTGCCCTCGTTGGTGACCTTAACACGCTGGCAGTCTTTGGCAATGTCCATGTATACCTGCTGACTTTCCGTAGGGTGCGGTCGGATGATAATAGTATGGTCCGGATAATTCTGGTCAAGAATCGGAATCAACTCTTTAAAGGCATTTAAAATAGCCGTTTTATGATCACGCAGCCCTTCAGCAAACTTACGATCCATACCGACCGCTGCTTTGCCGAATTGAGGCTCTTCATCCGCATTGTTTGTCGGCTGGAACAGGTTCTGGGCAGGGAAAAAGGCATTCACATGGTTAAAATTCGTATTTACCAGGATAAATTTTCCATAGGTTTTTCGAATTTCTTCCGCTTCCTGGTTGTAGAAAGACCGCAACTCAGGTCGGAGCATATCACTGCGTGGATTACCAGTGACATGAATAGGCATGCCTTCCGGGAGGTCGGGGTATCGGCGCCATAATTCGGCATTATCTTCACCCCAGGCAAACAGGTCCGAGTTGTACCTGATTGCGGTCGGCGACAGCCGGCGGGAATAATAAGTTTCATCCGGCAGATGAACCAGTGCCTCTTCATCCCACGTCAGTATTTCGTGCCCCATTTTCTGCATAATACGAAACATTTTAAGATTGCGTTTCGTCATGCTTTTGTTGAGGTACAGGCTTCTCGGAAATGATGTGATCTTGAAATCGATCTCACGGTGCGAACCGATAATTACCGAAAACCCGCGCTGCACGGCAATGCAAGCCAGCAGCAATTTGGGGTCAAGCTCCCTTACCTGGTTTTCTACCGGTATGATCAGACATGCTTTTTGGTCTTTTATCCTCACGAGAGGGCTCCTTAATCTCCTGCGAGATCCTTTTTTTCAGACAATCTTTAGAGCACAGTCAAGCATCAAGTCACAGTTATCAGTCCACTTCCCAGGAGACTGTCGGACTTAACAAAAACCTACTGCGAAATCGGCTGATCGGTCCAGATTCACGGCGACTTTCGACAAATAGCCGTGCTATTAGCTCTCAACTTGCCGTAAATCTGACCTCGAACATCCAATTCCTCGCTACGGTCTGTCAAGTCCGACAACCTCCTAGGGCTTTATCTGGAAGAGTACATCGCTGATCTGCGTAACGTTCAACCGAGTGTTATCATTAAGAATCTGCTGTATTCGCTCGATTTTTGTTTTTATCGTATCTATGGGTATATGCGGAAAACGGTGGAGCTGAAACTCCGGTCGATTGTGAGATCCGGGCAATTTTGGTTTCAACCACTTGTACAGATGATATCCATTGGCAATTAACATGCGTTGTAGACGATCTACCAGGGAAGGCTCGGAATAGTCTTTTCCGTTGTTTGATAAAGATTCGAGGACATCAACCATCAGCGAACATGACAACGGCCCTGAAAGAGAGGTCAAATAATGATCTACCAGTGCTTGCTGTTCATCACCGCCGGCCATTACCTGTTTGCCGTCTAAAATCTGCGTCAGATCATCCCGTAGTTCCTCGAAATTAAAACACTGATTGCTGACTGCATTGGGTAAGCGGTAAAACCCGTTATCATATTTCTCATTTACCGGAGACCGGTAACTGATTGACGGTACACCCATAACAAAAGCCTCAATACCCGTGGTGCAGCCATTATGGAGAACCGCCTTGGAGGCCAGTATCCAGGGGACAACATTGCCTTGGTTGGTCACATGCACACGTGAGCATCGGGCAGCAATTTCGTTGTAAATGTCGTGCCGCTCTGTCGGATGGGGCCTGATCACTATATTCAGGTCAGGAAATGCTTTATCAAGTTGTGGGATCAGTTCTTGAAAAGTCTTAAATACAGCCTGTTTGTGATCCCGTAGGCCTTCGGCGTACTCTCTGCTCATGCCCTTGGCGGCCCTGCCGAACTTGGCAGTTTCGCCTGGGTTTTTTATCGGTTGCAACAGGTTCAAGTCCGGGCCAAAGGCATTGACATGGTTGAAATTGGTATTAACCAGCACAAAGTCGCCATAAGTGTCCCGTAGCGTCTGTACTTCATCTTCGTAAAACGGCTGCATTTCTGGCCGCAGCATGTC
>JAUVCS010000023.1 GCA_030590745.1 Desulfuromusa sp. | reverse complement strand
AGATCTTCTGCTTTATAATCTTTCACCCTTATGCCCCGCTCTTCCCGGTATGGCCAAAACCTCCTGTACCGCGTAAGGTTTCTGTAAGTTCCCCAACCGTGACCAACTCTGCCTGACAAACTGGAGCAACAACAATCTGGGCTATTCTATCACCCGAATGAATTGTAAAACTTTCCGAGCCGTGATTTATGAGAATAATAGATATCTCACCACGATAATCAGCATCAATCGTCCCAGGGGAGTTGACTAGAGCAATGCCGTGCTTTATTGCCAAGCCTGAACGAGGTCTGACCTGCACCTCATATCCTGCGGGTATTGCAAATGCCAATCCAGTGGGGACCAGGCAACGCTGCCCCGGCTCAATGGTCACTGCAGCATCAATAACAGCACAAATATCCATCCCGGCAGCTAACTCGGTCATGTATTCAGGAATTCTGCTGTCTGGATGGAGTTTTTTCACCTGAATTTGAGTTTTTTGCATCATAAAATCCATGAAAAAGGGCTGGTGAAAAAAGTTAATTCTTCACCAGCCAATATAACAACAACGACAGAATAGAATATTAAAAAAAAGGATTACCCTTCTTCAGGCAATTCCATACCAAGTGCCGCTTTCCGAGAAAGTTTGATTTTACCTTGGCGATCGACACCAATACATTTAACCAATACCTTGTCACCTTCATTCAGAACATCAGTAACGTTGCGTACCCGCTCTTTTGCCAGCTCAGAAACATGCACCAGTCCGTCTGTTCCGGGGAAAATTTCAACAAAGGCACCAAATTCCATAATTTTTTTGACGGTCCCCATATAGAGTTTATCTACTTCTGCAGATTGGGTAAGATCACGAATCATCTGAATAGCTTGTTTTGCAGCAGCGCCATCAGTGGAGGCAATTTTAATCGTACCATCATCCTCAATATCGATAGCACAACCAGTCGCTTCTATGATGCCACGAATATTTTTGCCACCGGAACCGATTACAGTTCTGACCTGATCAGATTTAACCTTGATACTGGTAATTTGGGGAGCATGCGGAGAGAGCTCAGGACGAGGAGTCTCAATCGCCTTTGCCATTTCACCAAGGATATGAATTCTCCCTTCACGAGCCTGCTCAAGAGCTTGCTGCATGATCTCTTTGGTTACTCCACTAATTTTGATATCCATCTGCAGTGCTGTGATGCCGCGACCGGAACCGGTCACTTTAAAGTCCATATCACCAAGGTGATCTTCATCACCAAGAATATCGGACAGAACTGCAACATCGTCACCTTCTTTAATCAGACCCATGGCGATTCCTGAAATTGCTTCTGAAACTGGCACACCAGCATCCATCAACGACAGGGAAGCACCACAAACTGACGCCATTGACGAAGAGCCGTTTGATTCAAGAACGTCAGAGACGACCCGAATGGTATAAGGAAAATCTTCATGTTTCGGTAAAATCTGCGCGGCGCTACGCTCTGCAAGCATACCGTGACCAATTTCCCGGCGACCCGGGAAAAGACGCATACTGGTTTCACCAACACAGAAAGGGGGGAAATTATAATGTAGCAAGAATTTTTTAAAATCCATCCCCTGGACATTATCCATCCGCTGCTCATCAACCTTGGTGCCAAGAGTTGCGGTCACCAGAGCTTGAGTTTCACCGCGAGTAAACAGGGCGCTACCGTGAGCACGTGGCAGGATACCAACTTCACAGCTGATTGGACGGATGGTGGACATATCACGACCATCAATCCTGATCCGATCCTTTGTGACCATGTGACGGATAACTCTCTTTTCCAGGGCACTAAGGGCTGCAGAAACTTCGTCCTCACGCCCCTCGAACTCCTCTTCCAATTGCTCTTTTACTTCAGTTCTGATATCGCCAAGAGCAGCATAACGCTCCTGCTTAGTCTGTATTTTGGCCGCAACAGCAACTTTTGCTTCAGCCAGACCAGTTACTTTCGCAACTAACGCTTCATCTGCAACAGCAACTTCAAAAACACGCATTTCTTTGCCAACCAATGCAGCTAATTCTTCCTGTACTGCGATCAATGGTTGCAGGGCAGAATGACCAAAGAAAATGGCTTCAAGCATATCTTCTTCACTGAAGAACTCGGACTCACCTTCAACCATCATCACCGCATCTTTGGAACCAGACACGATAATTTCAAGATCACTCTCTGCGATCTGTTCATTGGTTGGATTAGCAATCAGTTGACCCTCTACACGACCAACCCGCACGGCTGCAATCGGACCTTCAAAGGGGATACCAGATACGGCAACAGATGCTGATGCGGCAACCATAGCCAGAGTATCAGGATCGTTGACCAGGTCAGCAGAAATAACTGATGGCATGATCTGGGTTTCAAACATGTACCCTTTGGGAAACAGTGGCCGCATGGGGCGATCGATGAGACGACAGATCAGCGTCTCACGCTCAGTGGTGCCGCGCTCGCGCCGAAAGAATGAACCGGGAATTTTACCAGCTGAATAGAATTTTTCAGCATAATTAACTGTCAGAGGAAAGAAATCCTGCCCCGGACGCATTTTTCTAGCTGAAACCACGGTGCAAAGCACTTTCGTTTCGCCATAAGTTAAAACAACTGCACCGTCAGCCTGACGGGCAACTTTACCAGTTTCAATAGTCAAGGGTTGACCATTGAACTCAACTTCAACCTTATGATAGGCCATGTAGTTCTCCTTTAATACTGGTTCCATCCATATGGAACCTTCGCTGTAATATAAGCTATAGGAGGTTGGCCTGAGACAATCTCTGTCCCTATTGGCAGAAATTCTCTCCGGACAGCCTCCACAGCCAGATAATAAAAAGACAAAAGCAGCATGCCCGTCAGGACATGCTGCTCATTTTAACGACGCAGACCGAGAGCTTTAATAATTGTCCTATAGCGCTCGACATCCTGCTTAATCAGGTAATCAAGCAATCGCCGTCGCTGGCCAACCATTTTCAGTAGCCCCCGGCGGGAATGATGATCTTTTTTGTGGGTTTTAAAATGTCCTGTCAGGTAAGTAATCCGCTCTGTCAGAAGTGCAATTTGTACTTCTGGTGAGCCGGTATCCCCTTCATGACGCTTATACTCATTAATGATTTCTTGTTTGCGTTCTGTGCCGAGCACGATAATCTCCTTTTTAAGTTACAATAAAGCCAGTGGCGTGGCTATTTAAAGCGTTTTCTCCAAGACGGAATAATTACCACAGTTTAAGTTCGGCTGTAAAGATTAAACTGCTTCTTTAATGACTGACAAAAACCTTGATCAATTCAAAGTCACCCCGTTTTTCTTTACTGCGAAGCGGCACGTAACGTGCTATTGCCGCCAATTTATTTTCAATCTGCAAACGGATCACCTCTCCATCAGAAAGATCCTTGTTGGTCACGACCTGACTCATCTCCGGTGGAATTCCAAATTCCAGAGACTTCGCCGCAGCCGAATTAAGTTGTACTGCAGGATAATTACGTAATGCTTCATCCAGAGAATGCAAAGCGGACAAAGGCTTCTCTAAGTGTTGCAATTTTTCCAGAGTCAAACACTCATCGATAGAAAACTCACCACTTTTCAAACGCCGCAGTGCGGTCAGGTGTGCACCACAGTTTAATCGTTCACCAATATCACTGACCAGAGTACGAATATAGGTCCCTTTGCTACAATCAACTTCAATCGTTGCCGATTCAGGATTAAAATCGATCAGATCCAAACGACTGATCGTCACCTGACGCATCTCACGGTCAACTGTCTTCCCCTGACGGGCTAATTTATAGAGGGGAACACCATCTTTTTTCAGGGCTGAAAACATCGGTGGCAACTGTTCAATCTCACCCTTGAATTCGGCACAAATACCTTCTAGCTCTATCTGGGTAAACTGGGGAACTGTACGTTTCAACAGAACCTCCCCATCAGCATCGAGAGTATCTGTTGTGATTCCAAGTTTGAAGGTTGCACGATAGGATTTGTTTTCCGCCAGAAGAAACTGCAGGATCTTTGTCCCATCCCCGATTGCAACCGGCAGGACCCCTGTCGCAAGAGGATCGAGAGTTCCACCATGACCAACCTTGCGGGTTTTAAAAATATATCTTACTCGACGAACAACATCATGGGAGGTCATTCCGGCAGGTTTATCGACAAGAAGAAGTCCGTGCACGAATATCAGCTGAAGATCTGGTCAAGCAGGGTGAAAACAGATTTTTTAACTTCGTCTAAAGTTCCATTTATTTTAGCACCGGCAGCATTATGATGGCCACCACCACCAAGCTCGCGGGATAGAGACCCGACATCAATGGCTCCTCTTGAACGAAAACTTATTTTATAGAGATTTTCAGAGATTTGATGAATAAAAAGAGCAACTTCAACTCCGCTAATAGAGCGTGGGTAGTTAACAAAACCATCTGAATGCTCGTCAGAGGCTCCAGATCTTTTCAGTGTATCCAGAGTCATAGCAATGGAAGCATAACGGCCACAGGTTGAAATCTGCAAAGAGGGTAATACCAGACTGAGCAGGAGCATCCGTTCTGGAGCATTACTTTCATAGAGATTACTCGAAACTTCCCAGGGATCGACACCCAGCCCAACCAATTCACCGGCAACAATAAACGCTTCCTGATTAGAACTGGAATAGCGAAAGGATCCGGTATCTGACAGAATACCAAGATAGAGGGCTTTGGCGACAGCTAAACTGGGCTGATACTGGCAAGCTTTCAATATCCTGTAGATCAAAACAGCGGTAGCACAGGCACTGGTATCGACATAACAAAGATCACCGAAATTAGAAAAGGGGTGATGATCAATATTAATGATCGTCCGGGCAAGATCCCGGACCGGCAGTGCTGTCCGTTCAAGCTCTCCTGCATCAAGAACAAAAGCGATATCAAAATCTGAGTTTTCTGGCAGGGTGTTGCGGAGTACAGAATATTGCGGGAGAAACTGCATCACTTCAGGAACTGGATCGGCGTTGTAGGCAACAACATCCTTCCCCATATCCTGCAGAGCCAGTGCTAACGCAACGGTTGATCCAATTGCATCACCATCTGGATTACGATGGGCAACAACCAGAAAGCGTTGATTATCCCTGATCTTTTCAACAATCTGTTGAACTGGCATCTAAATCGTCCCGCACCTGGTGCAGCAAAGCATCAATCTTCTGACCATAACCGATAGATGCATCAAATTTAAAATAGATATTAGGGACAAAGCGAAGCTCCAATAACTTCCCTAATTCTCGACGGATATAAGGGGCCGCACTTTTGAGCCCTTGTTCGGCATTTTTTCGCTCGGTAGCCTCGTCACTGACGGTAAAATAAATTTTTGCAGAACTGATATCGCGGGACATCTGCACTCCGGTCAAGGTCACTGGAGCAACACGTGGATCCTTGATGCCGTACATTAATAAACGGACTGTCTCCTTATATATCTGCTCGCCAACGCGTTCAGGTCGATAACTACTCAACGGATATTTTCTCCATAATATATAAACTCAATGTCCAATTCAATAATTTCAACAATCCCGGATGAGTACAATTCTTCCTCAAGATTCTTGAAAACAGACTGAATTAGGGTTTCGGTTCCTGCCATCATACTGGCACCGATAAGGGTTCGCTGTAACAGGTCCAAGTGACCAACTTCCGCAACTGAAACCGGGAACCTGGAACGCAAACGGTTCAAAAGGCGACTGACCTGAGAGCGTTTCTGCTTCAGGGAATGGGTATCGAACAAACGCAAATCAATGCGGATGACACCAACAACCATGATTGTCTACCAATTCTCGTATTAAAGAGAGGTCTTGACCTCTTCTATCTCAAACACCTCAAGGATGTCACCGATTTTGATGTCATTGTATTTATCCAGACCGATGCCACACTCATAACCATTGCCCACCTCTTTGACATCATCCTTGAAACGTTTCAGAGAGCTCAGCTTGCCTTCCCAGACCACGATATTGTCCCGGACCAGACGGGTTTGAGCATTGCGAACGATTTTACCATCCACAACATAACATCCGGCAATCGTTCCAACGCGGGAGACGTGAAAAGTATCACGGATCTCAACTCGACCCAGTTCGTTCTCTTTCAGTGTCGGTGCCAACAACCCTTCCATAGCATCACGGATGTCATTTACTGCGTCATAAATAACCGAGTAGAGGCGGATATCAACCGATTCAACTTCTGCCAATGTTTTCGCTTTGGTTTCAGGACGGATATTGAAGCCAAGAACGATCGCATTCGATGCGGTCGCCAGGGTTACATCACTTTCCGTTATTCCACCAACGCCGGTATGGAGGACGTTCAAGCGACAAGCATCTGTTGACAGTTTCTCCAGAGCATCACGAACTGCCTCTACAGAACCCTGAACATCAGCCTTGACGATAACCGAGAGTTCCTCAACAACCCCTTCCTGCATTTTGGCAAATAGCTGATCAAGTGAAACTTTACTATGTTTCGAAAGCTCATTCTCACGCTGCTTCGACTGACGATGCTGTGAAACTTCCTTTGCCGATTTTTCATTTTCTACAGAGTTGAATAAATCACCTGCGTTTGGTACCCCACCCAGACCGGTGACTTCAACCGGGAATGACGGACCGGCTTCTTTCACCTGAGAACCGGTTGCCGTAATCATTGAGCGAACCCGCCCATAATGTAAACCGGCCACAATGGCATCGCCGATTTTCAAGGTTCCATCCTGGACCAGAACAGTTGCAATCGGGCCACGCCCCTTATCAAGACGAGCTTCAATGATTGAACCTTTGGCCCGTTTGTTCGGATTAGCTTTCAGTTCAAGAACTTCAGCCTGAAGGAGGATCATTTCCAGCAATGTATCAAGATTGGTTTTTTGCTTGGCTGAAACATCAACAAAGATGGTATCACCACCCCACTCTTCAGGGACAAGTTCATATTCGGTCAATTCCTGCTTGACCCGTTCAGGATTTGCGTCAGGTTTATCAATTTTATTGACTGCAATAATCAGCGGAACTCCTGCAGCTTTTGAGTGGCTGATAGCCTCTTTTGTCTGTGGCATAACCCCGTCATCTGCGGCAACAACCAGAATAACGATGTCGGTTACTCCAGCACCACGGGCCCGCATTGCGGTAAAAGCTTCGTGACCGGGAGTATCGAGAAATGTGATTTTCTGGCCGCCAACTTCAACATCATAAGCACCGATGTGCTGAGTAATTCCACCAGCTTCACCCGCGGTAACATTCGCTTCCCGAATGGCATCAAGCAGACTGGTTTTACCATGATCAACATGACCCATGATGGTGACAACCGGCGGTCTTGTTTCAAGATCTTCGGCCTTATCTTCTACTTCTTTGGAGGGGGTAACTTCGAGAATTGTCTCTTCATCAAAAGCAACATTTTCAACTTCATGATTAAATTCTGTAGCCAGGATTGCTGCGGAGTCAAAATCAAGGGGATGGTTGATCGTCACCATTGACCCCTGACGCATTAATTCGGCAATCAGTTCCTTGGCTTTAACCCCCATCCTTTTAGCTAATTCACCGACGGTGATTGAATCACTGATTCGAACCACCCTCTTGATTGCTTTACTGACCGTCACCTCAGTTTGTTTACTCTGCTTATTCTGTCTTCCACCCCGCTTCTTTTTCTGCCCGGCACGTCCGGGTTCAAATACTTCAACCCGCCGTCCACGCCGGGAAACCCGCCCATCCCGAGGCTCAGCACCATCTCCGCGCCGTCCTTTATTACGTTTTTTATTCCGTCCTTCTTTTTCAGGGAGGGGCTGTTCGACTGGTGCCAACGGAGCAGGATCAACCCGTTTATTTCCACGGCTCGGAGCTGCCGCAGGACGATGAGCAGGGCGTGCTGCTGCACCGGTTTTCCTATCCTGACGGGCGGGACGATCACCGGTTCGGGGCTTACGTTGCCCGGCCAGTACCGTCTTTGGCAGCTCAACCCGGCCAAGAATCTTAGCGTGGTCACCGGTCACTTTTTCCTCAACCGGTTTTTTTACTTTCTGCGGTTTTGCTACAGAGTCCTGAGGGGCTTCTGCAGTCTCTTTCTTGGAAACTTTTTCTACTTGCTGACTTTCGTCATCAGATTGCTCAGCTACAACAACCTGAGCACTCTCATCAACTGTGGCTGTAACTACATTTTCTGTCACTTCACCTTGCGGTTCTTCAGTCGGAGTGCTGGCCACTGCAACAGCAGAAGCGGCCTCTACAGCAGGAGCTTCCGTTACTGGAGACTCAACCACCTCAGGGGGTTCAGGAACCGGTTCGCGAACCACTTTACGCCGCCGCCTGATAATCCCCGGCTTTATCACCGCTTCTTCAACTTTCTGTTTCGGTGGATTGATGAAATCATTAAGCTTCTGCACATCATCATCAGCCAGAGAACTTGAATGGGACGAAACTTCGATGCCAGCTTCTGCAAGCTTGGTCAATAACTCTTTATTTTCGAGTCCCATGTTCTTTGCGAGTTCGTATACCCTTACCTTGCCCATCAATTCTCCCTTACCAGTTCTCTATACAGGTGTAATTGTTTCAGCAGCGAGTCAGCCAATAAACCGGTCTGAATCGCTACAACACTCCGCTCTTCTTTACCAAGCAACTGACCCATCGTCTGTTTATCATAGAAACAGGCTGTATCAATATGCTTTCGAAGCGCTAGTGCTGCAATTTTTTTCTCTATGGTGGTTGATATATCTGTGGCGGTTATAATCAGCGCTAAAGGCGAACCTTTTCTTAGCGCTTCAATAACAGCGTTACTCCCGGCAATAAATTGTTTCGATTTACGAGCCATACCGATTAAACTCGTAATTTTTTTCTCAACAGCCTGAGTCACCTGTCCGACTAATTGTATGGAATCAACCAGGGGACACTGACCTTTAAAACAACGCTGAAAACTATTCTTCTTGACTGCATCAAGCAAACATTGTTTCTCAATACAGGTATAAGCACCACGTCCGGGCAACCGCTGCAGATAATCAACCATAACCGCCCCATCCGGGGCAACAACGTAACGAACCAGTTGTTTTTTATCTTTTGTCTGACGACATGCTATGCAGGTGCGCTGTGGGCCTTTCTCTACATCATTCATAAAGGATTACAAGTTAATCTTCATTTTTATCGGTTGTCGACTCATCGGCGACAACCTCAGTTTCCACTTCAACAACCCCTTCATCAGTCAGAGCTTCTTCAACTTCAGACGGTTCAGCAGCCTCATCAGTTTCCACTTCAGCAGTTTCCACTTCAGCAGCTTCGGCATCAGCCAGATCCGCACTAACTTCTGACTCTTCGTCAGCCTCCTGATTATTCTCTTCCTGCTCCTCTTCCTGGGCACGCGTTTCACTCTTGATATCAATCTTCCAGCCGATCAGCTTTGCTGCAAGACGGACATTCTGCCCTTTTTTACCGATGGCCAAAGA
>JAUVCS010000199.1 GCA_030590745.1 Desulfuromusa sp. | reverse complement strand
CGAAAGTCCGGTGCGGTATCTCCAACTTTAACTTCTGAACCGACTAAAGTTGCCGGGTTTCCCTTGAATAACACTGCCGCTTCACGTTCTGGATAATCACTCATTGCATAGCTCCTGTAATAGTTTGATGTAGAATATCTGACTAATTTAGTCGACTATTTTACATAACCAGAGCTACCTGTCAATCAAAAAAATACCCGAAAAGAAAAACCCCGCTCACAAAGTTTGTTGCGGGGCAAAATAACACTGCATTTTAATAATTAATATCTACTTCGATACAGGGGGTACGATCGTCATTGCACGATGAGTTTTACGGAGAACTTTTTCAGCAACACTCCCAAGGAATGCATAATGCAATTTCCCCTTGCTATGACTGCCAAGGATAATCATATCAACATCCAGACGGTCAGCAACAGCCAATATTGTCGGGGCTGGTTCGCCATGGTGTACTTCAACTTTGGGAGGATTAATAGTCTCTTCCTCCATCAGTTCAGTTTCTTGCAGAATGATATTATGCAACTGATCACGCGTCTTTTCTGCCAGCTCTGCCTCATTTATAGAATTAAATTCAGCGAGTTTATCCGGTCCCATGGTCAAAGCGACCATGTTCAGCACTGAAGAATCAACCGTTGGCATAACATGCAGCACATGCACCTGAGCATGAAATTTACAACCCAACTCCAACGCATAACGGATCACGTTTGAAGATTCTCTACTCAAATCTTTTGCAACAAGAATATTATTCATTTTGATGCTCATAGCGACCTCCTTTTTCATCAACTCATAAAATGAAACCACCTTCATCCTTTAGAGTATATCACTGAAAGAATGAAAGTGGTTTTTCACCAATTAAATTGGTTATGTGGTAACAGCCACAGGTTGTTGTTTCTTTCTTCTCCTGGACTGACCCCACCAGACAAAGGCAAAGAGACCGATTGCCGGGATATAGACTAATTCTTTCGGTGGACGGTGAGCAGGAATCTGGATATTCAGAATTTCCTGATCAAAATCGACGCCCGCTTTTTCTGCAGCACTGGAAAACATAACATTGTCGATAAAGATCCGACCCTCTTCATCACGGATTTCAAAACCGGCTCCAGCTAATTTTTCGGCACCAGTCGCTTCATCCCCAATCGTTAACATAATTACTTTGGTATAAGGTTTCCCATTTAACTTCTCGCCCTTGAGGGTCAACCTGAGTGAAGAACCCGAATCCATGTCATCAACCCAGGAGACAATATTCGTGGGAGACTCTTTATGAAGGGGGGCATAAAACTTGTCCCAGACAATACCTGGACGGAACAGCAGCAGTGCAACCAGAATTAAGGCTGCCGTCTCCCAGATCCGGCTTTTGACCAGGAAGTACCCCTGCGTACCAGCAGCAAAGGCGAGCATAGCAAGGATTGCCGCAGCAACTACGATAAGAAAGTCAAACACATTGACTATTCCGATCATCAGGATCTTGGTGTTGAAGATAAACATAAACGGCAGAACTGCGGTCCGAATATCGTAGATAAAACCCTGGATACCGGTCTTGATCGGATCACCCCCCGATATTCCAGCTGCCGCAAATGCCGCCAGCCCAACCGGCGGGGTATCATCGGCAAGAATGCCGAAGTAGAAGACGAACAGGTGAGCCGCAATCAACGGAACAATCAGACCGTTCTGTGCTGCCAGATTGACAATAACCGGAGCCATCAGAGTTGACACAACAATATAGTTGGCGGTGGTCGGCAAACCCATCCCGAGAATCAGGCTGATAATTGCGGTAAACAGCAGAATCAACATCAGGTTGCCACCGGAAATAAACTCAACAAATTCGGTCATGACCAGACCGATTCCGGTTAAAGTGACGGTACCAACAATGATACCGGCGGCAGCAGTTGCGACACCGATACCGATCATATTTCGCGCACCAGCAACACTGCCATGAATCAGATCGGCAAAACCCTTTTTGAACGAGAAATCTTCACCCTGTGCTTTACGCAACAGACCTTTGATGGGTCGCTGGGACAGCAGGATCACAATCATCAACACTGTTGCCCAAAAAGCAGATAGTGCCGGAGACAACCGTTCCACCACCAGACACCACATCAATACGACAACCGGCAACAGGAAATAATACCCGGCTTGTGCAGTTCGTCCGAGGTGGGGAAGTTCCTTGATCTCAGTCGTTTGCTCCAGTTCGGGGACTTTACAAGCAACCCAAAGGAGAAACACATAGGCAACTGCCAGTAGTACCGAGACAATATAGATGGTCGCATCACCGGCAACAACTTTGATCCAACCCAGGCCGTAATAAGTGGCCCCGGCCAGAATGATCATAAACAAGAAAGTAAAAACAAACGAGAGCATCCGCTGGGCAAGGGTTTTGGTGATCGTTTTTTCCATCCCTTCCAAACCCATTTTACAGGCTTCGAGATGGACAATATAGACCAGAGCAATATAGGAGATAATCGCTGGGAGAAACGCGTGCTTGATAACTTCAATATAGGTTATGCCGACATATTCAACCATCAGGAAGGCGGCGGCACCCATAACCGGGGGCATCAACTGACCATTGGTTGAGCAGGCGACCTCAATCGCACCCGCTTTTTCGCGTGAGAAACCGACTTTCTTCATCAACGGAATGGTGAATGTTCCGGTTGTAACAACATTGGCAATGGAAGAACCGGAAACCAGACCGGTTAAACCAGAAGAGACAACAGCAGCTTTTGCCGGTCCACCTTTCAAATGCCCGAGGGCAGCAAAGGCAGTCCGGATAAAGTAGTTACCGGCCCCTCCCGCTTCAAGCATCGCGCCGAACAGCACAAACATGAAGACCATGCCGGTTGAAACTCCCAGAGCGACACCAAAAACCCCTTCTGTTCCCAACCAGTAATGGGACATCCCCTTAACCAGACTAGCCCCTTTGTGGGCAATGATATCAGGCATGAGCTGACCGCCGAAGGTATAGCTAATGAATATGACAGCGACAATCATCAGTGGTGGACCCAGGGCCCGACGGGTTGCTTCAAGCAACAGAATCAGACCAATAACCGAAACAATCAGATCCATCTGGGTTGGCATGCCGGGACGATCCGCAAGTGCCACATAGAAGATATAGAGATAAGCCGCACAAAAGGCACCGACCAGACCCAACAGCCAATCTTGCACCGGAATATACGTTTTA
>JAUVCS010000106.1 GCA_030590745.1 Desulfuromusa sp. | reverse complement strand
CTTAATAAGGGCGACGACCCCATTGTACATATCCTGAACACATTCAACTTCTGTCACCCCTAAACGCCTTCTATTGCTGATATCAAAAATACCACTCACACTTTCCGAATGTTCACCATCGATACCGCGTATCTGCAGTTGATGGGCATCGGTAATTTTTTTGAAAGCGGTCATATCGGTAGCGAGTTCGGGGAGCCGAATATGGACACTGGCTCGCATTGCAGTCCCCAGGTTGGTTGGGCAGCTGGTCAGATAGCCGAGACGGGGATCAAACATAAAAGCAACAGATTTTTCTATCTCTTTCACCGCAGTCATCAGGCGACTGAAAACAGCTTCAATATCTCCACCTTGCTGCATCGAGATAATCCGCAATTGATCTTCTTCATTCACCCAGACCAGAAAAGTTTTCTCCCGGTTGTGAAAAATCCCCCGCCCTTCCGGCCAGTCTCGATTTAATCCAGCCGCATCGAGAAACCGGTCCCCAGCTTTGAATAGAAAATGATCGTCAACCAGTTGATTTCGGACCGTTTCGTCCATCCCCAATAATGGATAATAGGTTCCTGCAAATTCACCACTCAAGTCACGTAAGGATGTGGCCACCTGAGCTTCAATTGAATTGCGCTGTTCTCTGGTGATAGCTGGACCCAGCGGTAAATCGGCAACATTACGCCCCACCCTGATGCGGGTTGAAAGGATGAATTGACCAGCGGGATCAGGGTTAGGAGCAGAAAGATGTTCCGGATTCAAATCGCTTCGATGGATGTCGCTAGCAGAAAAGCCGTGATAATCTAAAATAATCGGCTCAAAAAGGGTATCAAACAGACGGTATGATTCGGCATCGCCAGCGTAGGCACCGATACAGCTGTCCTGATTAACGACCCCCGAATTAATCGCCCGGGCAAGGGTAAACCCGCTACCGGTTACTTTGTTCTGCAACTTCTCAAACAGTTGTTCCGACAAATGCCGGCGCAGCAGTGAAGTACAATCGCGGTTAAATTCTGGAAAAGAGGAACTGTCCCAAGTCATGGTAGAATCTCTCCTTCTCTATTAAAGTCTTTTGTTCAGATCAGATCCAGTGAACGTAACTGGATTGTTCGACAAGTTCAAAACACAACAGCTGTTGACCTGACTACTCTTCCTTTTTCTCGGTAACAGCGGTGTCTTTCGGTTCGGATGGGGTATTTTCTCTTACTTCTCTCCCCTTTACCTTTGCTTTGTTGACGAAGTAAAGGATGGTGAGAGTGATCACCAGGGTGAGAAAAATAAACAAAATGTCAGCAAAACGGAACGGTTCCATTGACTCTCCAAATAGACACTCGTGAAGATTGAAGTTTATCAGAATGATACTTAAAATTATCATCGTCAGAAAACAATAGATACAAAAAAAGGGTGAAGCTTTCGCTGCACCCTTTTTATCGTTATCCCTCAAGACAACAAAAAACTGAAACTATATTTTATGGTTGGGGCGCCAGGGATCGAACCTGGGAATGCCGGAATCAAAATCCGGTGCCTTACCGCTTGGCGACGCCCCAATAAACAGGGTGGATTTTTTTAACAAATAACAAATTCATCGTCAAGCAAAAAAGCCTGCCGCAAGAATCGCAGCAGGCTCTGGTTTATATCGAACGGTACAAATGATCAGAGAACCGCTTTAATCGCTTCGCAGAGTCTATCCATATTGCTGGGAGTCATTCCGGCAACATTGATACGACCGGAGCCAACGATATAGATGGAGTACTCATCACGCAACCGGTTGACCTGATCCTTGGTCAGACCCGAAAAACTGAACATGCCACGTTGCCCGGTAATTGAAGAGAAGTCCTGAGTAACCCCTTTTTCCTTGAGTGTTTTGACAAACAGATGGCGCATCTCATTGATCCGGTTACGGATATCGGCAACTTCTTCAACCCACTGGGCCTTAAGTTCTTTATCACCCAGAACAATGGCTACAATCTGACCACCGTGGGAGGGGGGATTCGAATAATTATAGCGAATCCGCAGCTTGATTTGACTCATCACTCTGGCGGCCTGTTGAGCATCGTCGGCAACCACCGTCAATGCGCCGGTTCTTTCGCGGTAAAGGCCAAAATTTTTGGAGAAGCTGGAACAGACGATCATCTGCTTGACCTTTTTGGTCAGTTCCAGCAAACCAGCCCGATCCTCTTCTATACCGTCAGCCAGACCCTGATAAGCAAAATCAACCAGAGGTAATACCCCCTGCCTTGCAAGCAGCTCACCGATTTTTGCCCATTGCTCAGGAGTGGGATCAATACCGGTCGGATTGTGGCAGCAACCATGCAGAAGAATGGCATCATCCCGGGGGATTTTTTTGATCGACTCGTACATGGCGTCAAAATCGAGACCGTTAGTCTTGGGGTCACGATAGCTATACTTTTCGCAATTGAGCCCAGCTGCACCGAAGATCGTACCATGATTGGCCCAGGTCGGATCACTTAACCAGAGGCTGGCACTTGGATGGAGGACGTGCAGATAATCGCCAACTATCCTCAATGCCCCCGTCCCCCCCGGACATTGGGCAGTCACAGCGCGTTTTTCGGCAATGATCTCATGATCTTCACCGAACATAATCTCCTGAACCCGGGCACAGTAGGCTGGCTCACCCGTCATCGGCAGGTACCCCTTGGAATCTTCCTGTTCAAGAACGCGTCTCTCCGCCTCTTTGACTGACTTAAGAACCGGCGTCTGACCATTAGCATCTTTATATACACCGACAGAAAGGTTGATCTTGTCAGGATTTGGATCGGCCTTGAATGTCTCAGTCAGACCCAGAATCGGATCGGCTGGTGCGGTTTTAATATTCTTGAACATATCAAGTTAACCTTTCTTTACTTTAGAGGTGATGGGCATGACCCACGATCAAGTAGAATTTTCTCTATCTTCTACATCAAGCCACATTCCTTGTCAAACCAAAACAAATCGCCAAAAAGGACGCCGTTAAAAAGAGTTAGGTGGGCTGAACGCATTGAAAAGGGGACAATAATAAGTACTATTTAATTTCAGGTTGCATCATAATGAAAATTAGAATATGCTAGTAGAATGTCGGACTATCCATGAGCCGACTACAAATTCGGTTGTTTGGCCCATATTTCGACTCCTTTTTGCCCCATAGCTAAGGCTATGAGCCTACAAACGAGTCGAAATCTGCTCTCAAACCTCCAAATTTTCGCTTCGCCCCGTATAGTCCGACAGACTCCTGGCATCAATTAAATAGATAAAAGGGTTAACCATGGCACCTGAAACAGGCCAACCGACAGCCGATTCAAGAAAAAACCTCCGTAGCCCTTTGATTATTCAAAAGGTATATCTTAATGGTGAACGTCCATCTTTTTTTGGTTACAGTAAAGATATCAGCAAAAGCGGGATATTTATTTCAACAACAAAACCAATGCAAACCGGAGAGCAAGTCGATCTGGAATTTCAGCTGCCACCACCTTTAACTGGAACCGTCCGCTGTCGCTGTGAGGTGGTGTGGATACGTCCCCACGACAAACGCCTGCCATTTGAACCGGGAATCGGGATGAAATTTATAGACATGCCCGCCGAGACATCAGCTCAACTTGAAGAATGGGTCAAACAACAAGCATAGTTATTTTGGTGTTGATCTCAAAAGCTTATCAGGACGCTGATTTCCGCTGAAAAGGCATGATTTAAAGGCTTAAAGCCAAATCTCCTTTTTGTTTAGATTTTAGATCAGCGTTCATCAGATTTGATCAGCGTCCAATTTGGTTTGGGTTTTATTATTCAGCCGTTATCACTTCAATCGCCCGGACCGCCTGCTCTATCCGCTGTAATGAACGCTCCCTACCTAAAACCTGAAGAACCTGATAAATTCCGGGACTGGGAACTCCTCCGGTCAATGCAACCCGTAACGGTTGGGCAATCTTGCCGAATTTCAGTTCGGTGGTCTCCATAATCTCTTTAAAAATGACCTCCAGTTGTTCCTCATTAAATGGGTCACAACCCCCTATTTTTTCAAGGATTATATTGAAGAGTTCTTTCTGCTCGGGCTGTAAAAATTTCTTTTTCGCCTTTTCATCATAGACAACTTGATCCCCAAAATAGAATGCTGCACCAGCAGCCATTTCAATCAGGGTGACAGAGCGCTCCTGTAAGCTTTTCACCACAGCAACGAGATTGGGGCCGTTCTCCACAACGATCCCCTTTTGCATCAGAAAGGGGCCCAGCAGTTCGGCCAGACGCTCGGGATCTCCAGTTTTAATATAATGGCTGTTCAGCCAGTTCAGTTTTTCAGGATTAAACACCCCGGCAGAACGACCCACATTTTCAAGACTGAATTTCTCAATCAGATCAGTCATACTGAAGATTTCTTCATCGCCTGATGACCAGCCTAGGCGGATCAGATAATTGACCATCGCTTCGGGGAGATAGCCCATTTCCTGATAGGCCATGACAGAAGTGGCACCATGGCGCTTTGACAGACGTTTTTTATCCGACCCGAGGATCATCGGGACGTGGGCAAATTCGGGGATAGCATAACCGAGGGCCTCATAGAGTAATATCTGTCGGGGAGTATTGTTGATGTGATCATCACCCCGGATAATCAGATTAATCCCCATCTCAGCATCGTCAATAACCACAACCAGATTGTAAGTGGGAGTTCCGTCAGTCCGTTGAATAATCAGGTCGTCCAGCTCTTCGTGGCGAAAACTGATTGATCCCTTGATCCGGTCAACAAATGTTGTCTCTTCGCCCTCTTCCGGAAGTTTGAATCTCACCACATAGGGGGCATCGGGGCGGTCAGTTCGGTTCCGGCAGGTTCCGTCATATTTGGGCTTCAA
>JAUVCS010000062.1 GCA_030590745.1 Desulfuromusa sp. | reverse complement strand
AGAACCTTTAAAGCTAAATCTTCCAATTCACCTTTAAGCCAACTAATTCCTAAACGATTCGAAAGGGGGGCATAAATTTCCAAAGTTTCCCGGGAATAGGAGATCTGTTCCTCTTCCCGACGGTAATCAATATGCCGCATTTCACTCAACCGAACAGCCAGATAGACAAGAATCACCCGTAAATCACGAGCCATAGCGACAAACATTTTGCGGAAATTCTCAACTTGCTGCTGATTACTCTGCCGATAGGGAATATTGCTGATCTTGTTGCCGGTATCAATAAGGCTTAAAACTTCCTGGCCGAACTCCTCCACCAGGTCATCGCGAGTCACCCGGCCAGAAGAGAGAGAATTATGTAAAATACCAAAAACCAGGGTAGTTTCATCGACTTTTAAACGAGAAAGGATTGCTGCAACTTCAAGGGAGTGCTGAAGATAATCAAAACCGGCAGGAGCCTCCTGATCGGAATGGGCACGGATACAAAAATCACGGGCCCTGATCAGAAGATTCCGGTCAGCCTGCGGATGATATTCCTGCAGTTTCTCAATAATATCTTCTATTTTAAACATAGACGCGTCCGGAAGAAAATTATCCGATTCACCGTTCAGAAAGGGAGCAACCTAAATCCCCCTGTTTTCCCATTATTCTACAGGAAAGCAGGGGAGATTATCAGCTTTTTTTGGTTGGGATATCAAACTGAATGCTATCTGCAGCGATTTCACGCAAAGCAACAACAATCTTTTTATTCCCTGATTTATTTTCAATCAGAGGCTCTGCACCTTTGTACAATTGTTTTGCCCGCTTTGCAGCAACCATAGCTAACAGAAATCGATTTGGTATAACATCCAGGCAATCTTCTACAGTGACACGTGCCATCTATTTTTCTCCCTTAGTGGTAAATTTATCCAACAAATATACAGTACGGTGGCTGCGACAACGTTCAGCAGTCAGTATTGCGACAATTTTATCTCGTGCCGATTTTATATCATCATTCACAACTAAATAATCATACCAGAATGCCTGAGAAATTTCCTGTCGGGAATTTTCCAGGCGATGCTGGATGACAATTTCATCATCTGTGCCTCGGCCACGTAAACGTTTTTCCAACTCAGCATAATCAGGTGGGAGAATAAAAATAAATACCCCCTGCTGATAGTTACTTTTGATCTGCGCCGCCCCCTGACAATCAATATCAAGCAGCAAGTCAGTCCCCTGAGCCGTAGCAGCGTTTAATATTTGCAGCGAAGTCCCATATAAATGTCCATGAACTTCAGCCCATTCAGCAAACTCCCCAGCTGCTATCTTCTGCTGAAAAGTTATGGTGTCAATAAAATAATAATCGACACCATCCCGCTCTCCACCCCGCTTTTCTCGAGTTGTAAACGATATAGATTGACGTAAATCAACCGAACTGTCAATCAATTCTCGACAAAGGGAAGTTTTACCCGCGCCGGATGGGGCAGAAACAACAAAGAGAATCCCCTCTCTGTGTTTTAAATTATTCAATGTTCTGAACCTGTTCGCGAATTTTTTCCAATTCTGATTTCAGTGCCACCACCTGTCGAGTCAGGGTGGCGTCGTTCGATTTTGAACCCATAGTATTGGCTTCCCGGTTCAATTCCTGAACCAGAAAATCAAGCTGTCGACCAACCGGTTCTTCAAGCTGAAGCAAATCGGAAAACTGAACCAGATGACTGTTAAACCGAGTGATCTCTTCGCTGATATCACAACGATCGGCAAAAATTGCGATCTCCTGAGCCACCCGCTGCGGATCACCACCATTCTCCTGTAACCGAGACAGCCGCTCCTGCAGCTTGAGTTTCCATTCCAGGGGAACCTTAGCGGCGGATTGTTCTATTATTACGAGGTTTTTTGATAATAGTTCCAAACGATTTTCCATATCCAGCTGTGTTGCAATCCCCTCCTTCTGCCGCATCTCCTGAATTGAAGTCAATCCCTTTTCAATCGCCTGAGAAAGACAGGTCCAGAGATCATCGCGGGATAATTCGGTATCCTGCAAAACCAGCACATCCTTCTGCGCAGCAAGAAATTCAAGGCTGATTTCACCTGCGCAACCACTCACCTGCTGCAGATCTTTAAAAGCCTCTAGGTATGCCTTTGCAACCAGAGGATCAACAACCGGTTTGGTGGTTAACTGAGCAGTATGCTCCTGGCTGATATAGAGATCAATTTTACCCCGCTTCAATACCGTCAACACCTGCTTTTTTATTTCACCTTCAAGGGGGGCCAGTAATCGGGGAGATCTGATATTGACATCACCATAACGGTGGTTCACCGCTTTAATCTCAACGGAAAAGGAGATACCCTCAACTTCGGCTTGGCCACAACCATAGCCGGTCATACTTTTAATCATCAGTCACTACTCCTGTTTATTAACCAGACCAGACCGTTACTGCAGAAAATTTAACTCCGGTCTTTCCTCAAGTAATTGGTATTTTTCACATAGGTCAAAGAAAAGTTGCAAACTCTGCAGATGCTCTTTTTCCAGATGATAATCAATTGTCCGCCAGTAATTAACAATCGACTCAGCACTCAACCCAACTGTTTCAGCGAGGCTCCTGGCGATGGGAAATGGCTCACACATGAACTGTCTGCGGGACTGGGTCAGTTGCTCTCCCAAGGCAGCTAAGGCCAGAGGATATCGGTCAACCACCTGACGATGAATCATCCAGAGGGCAAAAACAAATGGGAGACCGGTTTGTTGATACCAGATCTCGCCAAGATCAAAAACCTTCATCCCTGGAGGCAATTGACTCACCAACCGCAGTGCTCTATCACCGATCAACAAAGCCGGTTGTCGTTGCTCGACCAAAACTTCTATAGGGAGATCAGGAACCGTATCGGTCACACTGTCAAGATTATAAAACTCACGAAAAATAATCCTTAGCAGGTTAATTGATGTAGCTGATTCACCGGTGATGGCGATTTTCTGACCCGACAATTCTGACAACTCAACGGGGGAGAAAAACAGAACACTCTTGACCCGACCAAAAGAGGAGATAGAGTGGCCGGGAAGGAGCAGATATTTCTTCCAGTTTCTGGCGTATTCAAATGAGGACGAAGGACTGATGTCCAGTTGTCCCTGTTGCAGCAGCAGGTTCAATTCTGCTGGAACGCCGCTCACCAGTTCTCCGTGGAAACCATTTTCTCTCAGGTAATGAAAAAAAGGGATACAGTTTAAATAGGGGATAAATCCCAATTTCAGTTCTGTTGATAACTCCATAGAGAGTATCCGTAATCGCAATAAACAACAGGCGGGATAACTTCCCGCCTGTTGTTTTAATTATATTTACCGATTTCTATTAAACCTTAACCCGCTCCAGGAAATTGGTATCAAAGTTGCCGTCATTAAAATCCTTATTTGCCATCATCTTCAGATGAAACGGGATGGTCGTTTTAATCCCTTCGATAATGTATTCATCAAGGGCACAGGCCATCCGCTTAATTGCCTCTTCACGGGTTTCTGCATGGACAATCAACTTTCCAATCATCGAATCATAATGGGGCAAGACCGTGTACTGATCATACATTGCACTTTCGACCCGTACCCCCATCCCTCCCGGGGTGTGATAACCATTGATTTTACCGGGAAATGGGGTAAATTTTTCGGGATCCTCCGCATTGATCCGACATTCGATGGCATGTCCGCTGATTTTAATATCTTCCTGCTTATAACGGAGTGGCAATCCAGCAGCAGAATTGATCTGCTCTTTGACGATATCAACACCGGTCACCATTTCAGTAACCGGATGCTCAACCTGAACCCGTGTGTTCATCTCCATAAAATAAAAACTGCCATCGGTATCAAGGAGATATTCGACGGTTCCAACACTGGAATAATTGACTGCTTTAGCAGCATCGACAGCACAGGCGCCCATTTTTTCCCGCAATTCCGGGGTTAACACTGGGCAAGGGGCCTCTTCTATCAGTTTTTGATGGCGGCGCTGGATAGAACAGTCCCGCTCCCCTAAATGAATAACATTGCCGTGTTTATCCCCCATAATTTGAATTTCGACATGGCGAGGATGTTCACAGAATTTTTCAATATAAACATCAGCTTTACCGAATCCGGCCTGGGCTTCGGTGCGGGCTGTTGCCAGCGCATTACCCAGAGAGGCTGGAGAATGGACTATTTTCATCCCCCGACCACCACCACCTGCGGAGGCTTTAATAATTACCGGATAGCCAATTTCATCGGCAATCCGCTGCGCTTCATCCAAAGTTTCAATACTGTTGTTGGTTCCAGGAAGAATCGGCACCCCGGCAGCAGTGACAGTCTTCCGGGCGCTGATTTTATCCCCCATCCGCCGCATGTTATCAGCAGTTGGACCAATAAAAGTGATCCCACATTGCTCACAGATTTCTGCAAATTCAGCATTTTCAGAAAGAAAACCATAGCCGGGATGAATGGCATCAGCATCAGCAATCTCAGCAGCGCTGATGATTGCTTTCATATTGAGGTAGCTGTCGGCACTGGCAGCAGGTCCAATACAGATACTTTCATCGGCGAGGCTGACATGCAATGCGTCATGATCGACATCAGAGTGGACTGCTACCGTCTTGATCCCCATCTCTTTACAGGCACGAATGATCCGTAGGGCAATTTCACCACGGTTAGCTATAAGTATTTTATGAAACATTTTTTCAACTCCCACAGCAGAGCAACCTTTCAGAGGTTGTAACGGCTTTAAAATATCGGCTGTTTAAATTTGCTGTAGATCAAAGTCGCTCGACAAGAAAAAGAGTTTCACCAAACTCAACTGGGGTTGCATCACCCTTGACAATCTCCACAATCTTGCACTTGAACTCTGCCTCAATCTCATTAAATAATTTCATGGCCTCCACCAGACAGAGGGGTTGCCCCGCTTCAACAATATCACCGACTTTGACAAATGGGGTAGCCTCAGGGGAGGGCTTGTGATAAACGGTACCAACCATAGGAGACGGAACAGCATCATACATATCGTTAACCACCGCCTCAGCAGCAACCGGAGAAGCCTCTTTCGCCATACTCACAGGTGCCGGGGCGGCAACGGGGATAGCAGCTTGCGGAGCAGCAACCTGAATAAACTCTTTTTCAGGACCCCGCTTAATGTGAATTTTTCCGTCCTGATTTTCCAGATTAAATTCAGTAATATCCGTTTCTATCACCAGTTTGATCAAACTTTTCAGATCTTTCAGTTCCATTGTTTTTCCTCCTGAAAAACTTTTATCCATTTAATTGTTTGAATTGTTTCGGAATTGAAGTTAACAAATCAAAACCATCTGCCGTTACAACGACAGTATCTTCAATTCTTACACCGCCAATATCGGGAATATAAATCCCCGGTTCTACAGTAAAAACCATCCCCTCTCGCAGCTTTTGATCAGAACGAGAGGTGATTGCAGGGTATTCATGAATTTCTAATCCTACACCATGCCCCAAGCCATGGCCAAAGTATTTTCCATAACCGGCAGCAGAGATAAGGTCACGTGCTATCGCGTCCAGATCACAGATTGCCACCTCTGGCCTGATGAAAGCAAGAGCTGAATCATGAGCTTCTAACACAATATCAAAAATTTGTCGAAGTTTTCTATCAACTTCACCAATTGCCAGGGTGACAGTCTCGTCCGAATGGTAACCAGCCACCCTGGTACCGAAATCGATGGTGACAAGCTCCCCTTCCTCGAGTTTTTTGGCACTGGCGACCCCGTGGGGTAAGGCCCCACGAACTCCCGAAGCAACAATAAAATCAAACGCGTTAGCCTCGCCACCCAAGCGCTTTAAAGTGAATTCAAGCTCCAGAGCGATTTCTCGCTCGCTGATACCGGACCTTATTTGTGGTAAAACCGCGGCAAAAGCTTGTCGATTTAGATTAGCAGCTGCCCTGAGAGCAACAAGTTCAGCTTCCGTCTTAACGCCACGGAGAGGCTGTAACTGCGTAGTGAGTGGACACCATTCGAGATTGATTGCTGCTAAACCGGCTAATTTATCATAGGCTGCAACACTAATACTCTCCGCAGCAAAACCAACCCGTTGACTTCCCTGCGTTGCAAATTGCTCTATTGCAGCCTTTAATTTATTTTTA
>JAUVCS010000224.1 GCA_030590745.1 Desulfuromusa sp. | reverse complement strand
ATAAAGTAACCAAATTGATGCAAAATTGTCAACAATTAACCCCGTTTTAAATTGCTTTGTTTGACAGATAGATTCAACTCGGCGTCCGAAGGTCGAATATAGGTCGGATGTATTTCCGCTGCCTCTTGAACCAAACCTGATTGATATGCCTGTAGTGCCAGCCAGGAAGCCTTTGACGCACGTAGCTGATGAGCGGTAGCAACGGGAATCAGAGCACGTTCAGCAAGAATACCTTTAATCATCTGAAAATAGAGAGGAACCCCATCCCCAACCAGAGCAACCGGTCCTGACAGGTCCAGCAACAATCGTTCCGGAGGCAAAACAACCGGCTCACCGATCGCAACCGGGCCGGAAGTAGGATGCCATTCAAAAAGCTGAGAATAAACCTCTTTTTTTCTGGCATCGAGAAAAGCACAAATGGGAACTGGCGACAGTGGCAGATTCATCGCAACAGTCTGTAAGGTTGAGACAGGCACAGCGGGTTTCTTCAGCACCTGAGCCAGCCCCTTGATCGTGGCAATCCCGATACGCAGGCCCGTAAAAGAACCGGGTCCGGTAACCACAGCAAAAAGATCCAGATCCTCAAGCCGCCAACCTGTCTCCCCCAACAGAAGATCAACCTGCTTCAACAATTTTTCACTATGGGTGCTGCGAACATTTAAAAAGGATTCAGCAACCAGAGATTCACCCTGACAGAGAGAAACGCTACCGCTTGAAGATGAGCTGTCAAGGGTAAGAATCTTTATCCCTTCCACGCCTTCCACTAACCCCATAACCTTACAATATCATTATAAAAAGCCAAAACCATCAGCATCAACAACATCGCCATACCAACCTGCTGGGCCATTTCTCTGACACGGATTGACACGGGTCGTCGGGTCACCAGTTCGATGACATAAAAAAGGATATGGCCACCATCTAAAATTGGAATCGGCAACAGATTTAATATCCCCAATTGAATAGAGATGAAAGCCAGAACCGATAAAATTGCCGACAAATCTGTCTGGGCCGCCTGTCCAGCAATTTGAACAACGGTGATGGGACCACCGATATTTTTTGTTGAGACATTGCCGGTAAACAGTTTTTGCACAAAAACAACTGTCAGTTCAATCAACTCCCAGGTTCGAGAGGCTCCTTCACGGACAGCGTCAACAAAACCAAAACGCTTCAATTCTGAGTTATAGAGTGGAGCGATACCGAGTAAATAGTCACCTTCACCATCACGTTGTTCAGGTGTCAAATCAACGATAAGCGATTTTCCGGCACGTTCCAAATGGACCGCAACACTCTTATTGCCAATTTTCTGAATAATGCCTTTCAAATCGTACCAGGAAGAAATTGGATAGTTATCTATTTGCAGGATCAGATCCCCCTTTTGGAGCCCTGCTTCCACTGCTGGCATATCTGCAGCTAATCCTCCGATACGCGCTGCCTGCCAGGGGAGAAGGCCCAAGGCCTGCATTCCCTGCAAACTGTCATTATCAGCCGGGATCTGCAGTTGCAACTGGTTCCCATCCCGCTCAACCTGAAAAATCAAGTCATCACCAGCATGAGTAATAAAACTTTTATTGGTGTCGTTCCAGCTACCAACGACCCGCTGGTTCACAGCCATCACACAGTCATCAGCAAGAAAACCACCAACGGCTGCGTTCGACTCAGGAACGACATAACCAACACAAGCGGGTTGATTCAGGTAGGTTGGCATCTGCACCCCGACCATAAACGAGATCGGCAGAATGAGCAGGGGAAGTATCAAGTTCATCACCGGACCCGCCAAAACGATTGCTAACCGCTTAGTAACCGTCTGCTCCGCAAAGGAACGGGATTTCTCCTCGGCAGTGAGTTCAACCTCTTCCCCCTGTTCTCCACCCCCTTCACCAAGCATTTGGACATATCCACCAAGGGGAATTGCACAAACCTGATATTCCGTTTCTCCACGGCGATGTGACACCAGTTTGGGACCAAAACCGAGAGAAAACTTTAAAACTTTAACGCCACACATCTTGGCGACAACAAAGTGCCCCAGTTCATGAATGAAAACCAGAACTCCCAACATCAAAATGCCAGCTATAATTGTTGTCATGCAAGTCCTCCACTGATCAATTCTCGGGCCTTATCCCGACCCCACAGGTCGGCATGCAGAGCTTGCTCCACCGTGGTAAGATCTTCACCCCGGTGCTGATACATCACTTTTTCTATCACTTGTGAAATCTCCAAAAAACTGAGTCGGGTGTTTAAAAAAGCTTCAACGGCAACTTCATTTGCCGCATTCATCACTGCTGGAACCGTTCCGCCCCGGGCCAGAGCATCATAAGCGAGCCGCAGACAGGGAAATCGTTCTGTGTCGGGTTCGGAAAATGATAATTGACCTAATTGACACAGATCAAGAGGTTCCTGAGCTAACGATAAGCGTTCCGGCCAGGACAATGCGTAGGCGATCGGGGTCTTCATATCGGGAACACCTAGTTGAGCCATAACCGCGCCATCCCGGTATTCAACCAGTGAATGAATAACACTTTCCGGGTGGATATGGATATCGATCATAGTGGCAGGAAAATCGAATAACCAGCGAGCTTCAATCACTTCAAGCCCTTTATTCATCATCGTGGCCGAATCGATAGAAATTTTTCGACCCATTTCCCAGTTCGGGTGAGCCAAGGCATCTGCAGGGGATATATCTTTGAAATGTGCCAGTCCATAGTTGCGAAAAGGACCACCGGAAGCTGTCAGAATCAGGCGCCGCACATCTTCACGGCGATGACCTGCCAAGGATTGAAAAATGGCTGAATGTTCACTGTCTACGGGGATAAGTTTGACTTTTTGCCGGGCAACCTCTTCCATGATCAAACTGCCAGCGGTA
>JAUVCS010000034.1 GCA_030590745.1 Desulfuromusa sp. | reverse complement strand
CTACTGAGGCAAAAAGGGACAAACAAAGCAATTGGAAAAATCCTTGGCGATATGGAAGTTATACAAGAAAATGATATTGCTAAAGCCATCTCTGCACAGTTTGGTTTCCCCCATGTTAAAAGTTTTTCCCGACATCGGTTTCCGCAGACAGTTCTTGATATTATTGGTACAAAATCAGCCTTAGATCACCTGATCTTTCCATTAAAAATAGACAACAATACCCTTTATCTGGCAATGTCAAATCCACTTGATATGGCATTGCAAAGCGAACTCTCTTTTAAGTTGGAAATGCGTATCTCACCCTGCGTTGCAACACCGGATGACATTAAGGCCGCAATCAAAAAACATTATCTGGTTGAGATTCCGGTTGAAATCAATAAACAGACACAGACTATCCTCCTGGTTGACAATCAGAAAATCAGTCTGAATACCACAGCGGAAATTCTGGAGAGTCATGGCTATTCAATTTATAAAGCCCTAAATGGTCCTGAAGGACTAAAGGTTGCTATCCAGTTGAATATCCAGCTAATCATCGTCAATACCGTCATGCCAGGGATGGATGGAACAGAGATGTTCAAGACACTACAAGTCAACGGTGACATTGACAATACCCCGGTGATCGCGATTTCTTCACTTGCCACGGCAGCTGAGGAGTCGCGCATCCTAGAGATGGGATTTTTTGATTTTGTTGCCAAACCAATCAACCCGTTACGGCTATTGGCCAGAGTGAAACGAGCACTGAAATACTACGAAAACAAGTAACACATTTAAAATAATGAACTACCCCGCATCATTCTACCCTTCCATCAAGATCGCTAAAAAGTGGGATTAGTGTGTCGAAAACTGGCAAATTCTCAATCATAATTAGCGCTATTTATTTGCTTAAATATTAAGCAAAGAGCTGAGGTCAAGCAATCATGGGGGCTGAAAATTGCTGATTGGCAGTTTTACACAGCACTATCCACAACAACTGTTTACAGTCCGCCACTTCTGCCAAAAAAGACCGAATTTAGCTATATTTTCAAAGGGTTAAGAAAAGGTAAAAGAAAAATTATTCATCTTCGCTAATGGCACAATCAGCGGGATCTCCCAATAATTTAGCCAAAGCATGTGGAATAACTGGCAATAATACTTCGAAGTTCTCTCGAGCTGCTCTGGGACTTCCAGGCAGGTTAATAATCAAAGTTTGTTGACGAACCCCAACCAGTGCCCGGGAAAGCATTGCCCGCGGTGTTTTAGTTAAACTGCTGGCCCGCATTGCCTCAGCCATGCCAGAGATCTGATAATCAAGGACGGATGCGGTTGCTTGGGGGGTGACATCCCGCGGACTCAGTCCGGTGCCACCAGTTGTTAAAATAAAATCAAGGTGCAGATCATCAACCCACTCTTTCAACAACAGTACAATCTCTTCCTGATCATCGCCGATCACCTGGTAACGGACAACATTTGCTATAGCCGATACCATTTCTGCCAAGAGAGGACCACTTTCATCTTCACGCTCACCACAAGAACCCTTATCTGAAAGGGTTAAAATCCCCACCTGGTACATAGCATTTCCCATCAATAAGTGGCCATTTCATAATATCTCTCAGCGTTTTTTAGTCATCAACATCCGCTTTGCGTTATTGATAATAGCCTGCCCCACATCACGGCTTTTAGCTAATTCCCGGATATCTTTTTCTGATAAAAATGTCATATAACGCATTGCGATCTGAAGAGGTGTTCGTGGGTGAACCGCTAGAGCTTTTTTCATTTCATAAAGCTTTACCCAGTCACGATTGAGTAAAATAATTCTGATCAGTTCATCACTACTGCTACGATTTTTTGCAACAGAGATAACTTCTCCTTCTGAAATTCGAGGATTCTTCAGCACAGCAGTATTGACCTGTTTATTCGATTCTCTGATCAATAAGGTTCGCCACTCTTTGTCACCGGTCAGAGCCATCTTAATCTTAACAGCAGTAGTCATCTCCTGTAGTTGCTGATATTTAGACTGAGACTCTTCATCAAAATCTTCATCATCAAGAGAATCAGAACTACCTCCCTCTTCCGAAGTCTCCCCTTCTGCTTGTGATTCATCAGCCGGTTTGGATTTTGGCTGCCAAACCTTCTCAACCCAACCAAGTCGGAGCTTCATGACTTTGTCAGCATGAACATTGTTGATAATTGTGGTTCTCATGACATCGGTCTTACGCAGGAGTTCATCGTTATGCGAAAGCATATCCAAAATGTCACCGCTGCTGTTTTCAGCCAGAAACAGCAAGCTTTTAATCCCGATCATTCGATGAGACATTGCTTCCCGCATTACGACTGAATCTTGATAACGTAACTTTACGATGAAATCAATGATGGAGGGGTGTAGTTCGTTTTGGCTGAGGGCAGCCAACAAAATCTTTGCGGGGAGAGTTTGAAGAGTCCCTAGAGCTTCCTCTTTAAGTTCCTGATTTTCACCATGATAAAAGACAAATAGAACGGTAACCAGATTATGCCCTGACATCGGCAGTGCACCACGAGCTGCTGCTAGACGGACACTGTGCCCACCCCACTTACTCATAATCTTGCCAACTTCAGCCGGGATAACTATCTGAACCTTCTCAGTTCCTGTTTGATTTTCAGTCAAGCAGACCTCACTTCTTTTCTTGCATTTGTGAATACAGCCCCAGGTATTACAACTTCATCGGTGATAACATCAGTCTGTTCTGCAGGGCGATTAACCAGTGCTGAGATTTTCTGTTCAACCACCGTTATCTCCCGAGTGACGGCATCTTTAAGAAATCCGAGACACCACTTAACCTTGGTGTCTCGGATATATTTTTCAATCTTTATTCATCTCTTCCAGAATTTTAGCTGTCTGATGAGTTGGTACTTCTTCATACTTACTGAACTCCATGGAGAACATGCCACGATCGGAGGTCATGGAACGTAATTCCGGAGCATATCTCAATACCTCGGCCATTGGCACTGCAGCACTAATAACCTGGCTGTTTGCCTGAGGTTCAACACCGACAACCTTGCCGCGTCGAGAGTTAAGGTCGCCGATGACATCTCCCATACAATCATCAGGAACCGTAACCTCCATCGCCATAATTGGCTCTAAAAGTACTGGTTTACACACTTCCATTGCCTTTTTAAAGGCCATCGAACCCGCAACCTTAAAGGCCATTTCTGATGAATCGACTGAGTGATGAGAACCATCGTACAGTTTGACCTGGATATCAACAACCTGGTTCTTAGTTAGAGGACCAGTCTTCATCGCTTCACTAATTCCCTTATCGACAGCCGGGATATAGTTTCGTGGTATAACCCCGCCCACAACTTTGTCGATAAACTCATAACCACTGCCGCGAGGTAATGGTTTAACCTCAATCCAGACATCACCAAACTGCCCTTTCCCGCCAGATTGTTTCTTATATTTACCTTGGACCTGCGTTGACAGCTTGATGGTTTCACGATATGGCACCTTAGGTTCTTTCAGGAGAATCTCCGCACCATATTTACGCTTAAGCCGTTCTACTGCAACTTCCAGATGAACCTGCCCCATCCCGGAAAGAACCATCTCCTTGGTCTCAGCATCGCGAGTTATGCGTAAGGTTGGATCCTCTTCCATCAACCGCTGCAAACCGGTATAAATTTTATCTTCATCACCCTTACTCTTCCCCTCCAGAGCAAAAGAGATGACCGGCTTAAGGGGAACCAATGGCTCATACATGACCTGATTCTTCAAGTCGCAAAGAGTATCCCCGGTTGCTGTCACCTTTAATTTTGGGACAGCAATAATATCCCCGGCAGCAGCGAGATCAATTGGGCTCTGTTTTTTCCCTTCCAATTTCAAGATATTACCGATCCGCTCCTTTTCGTCTTTGTTCGGATTGTACACTTGTGTATCGCCCGTCAAAGTTCCGGAATAGAGCCGCATCAAAGAGAGTTTACCGGCATACGGATCATTAATCGTTTTAAAAACCATGGCAGAAAATGGCTCATCTTCACTTGGACGCCGTTCAACAGGCTCATCAGTGTTAGGTTTAACACCAGTTTGAGTCCCTTTGTCGACTGGTGACGGCAGACAAACAGTGATATAATCAAGCAGAAGTCTTACCCCGATATTGGCAGTTGCACTGCCACACAACACGGCAGTAAATACACCCGTCAAGGTTCCTTCTCGCAACCCGAACAGAATCTCCTCTTCGCTTAAGGCTTCACCTTCAAGGTACTTCTCCATTAAATCATCATCCGCTTCAGCAACAGCTTCTAGAAGTTGCTCACGCAGACGATCAGCTTCATCCTGATATTCAACAGGGATGTCAACCTCGTCGTAGGTTCCTGTTTCATCAAATTTATAAATCTTCGCCTTCATCCGTACCAGATCAATAATCCCCTTAAAATCCTCTTCAGCACCGATTGGCATGGTCACAACAACAGCACGGGCACCGAGGGACTTCTCCATAGCATCGACAGCTTTTAAAAAGTCGGCCCGCTCTTTATCCATTTTATTAACAAAAGCAATCCTGGGGATTTCAAACTGGTCGCACCATTTCCAGATCTGCATCGTCTGGGACTTGACCCCTGAGATTGCGGAGACAATGACCACAGCGCCACCGAGAACTCGCAAACAGCGACGCGTGTCATGCAGGAAATTACTGACTCCAGGAGTGTCAACAATATGCAAACTGTAATCGTTCCAGAGACAATGATTCAAACTGGCACTGAGTGTCGCCTGACGCTTGATCTCTTCTTCCTCGTAATCCATTGCTGAAGTGCCATTTTCTACCTTCCCCAGTTTTTCACTCATCCCCGTATTAAATAAAATTGCCTCGACCAGCGAAGTTTTACCGGCACTGTTATGTGCCACAATTCCAAGATTTCTCAATTTTGTTGTGTCGTACTTACCCATGAATCGCTCCTTTTTGTTGAAAAAGCCTGCTCCGGATAGCCGTAGCAGCAGTCCTCCATTTCATCGACGTCATTACGTCCTGATAACAGGGTCTGAAGGTTAGTTCCGATTTCTTTCGTAAAGTATTTTTAACCCTTCCAGGGTTAAGAATGGTTCCACCTGATCAATACAATGGGTCGCGGCAGAAATTGATGCTGCAAGGCCACCCGTTGCAATAACTTTGGGGACTTCAGACAACTCTTTTTTCATCCGGCTGACAATCCCTTCAACTAATCCGACATAACCAAAAAAAATGCCAGACTGAATACTGTGAACTGTATTTTTGGCAATAATCTGAGTGGGGCAGGAAAAACCAACCCGGGGCAACTTACTCGCCCGCTCAAATAAAGCATCGGCAGAGATGCCCACGCCGGGAGCAATAGCTCCCCCCTGATAACTACCATCCGGGGAAATCACATCAAAAGTCGTTGCCGTACCAAAATCAACAACAATCAAACCACACTTGGATCTTTCGTAAGCTGCAATGGCATTAACAATACGATCGGCACCAACTTCCCGTGGGTTATCATATTGAATCGGCATGCCCGTTTTCATCCCCGGACCAACAATATAGGGTGTCAACTGGAAATACTTATGACAAAGTTCTGCAAAAGTATCCAGCATCGGGGGGACAACACTTGAGACAATAACATCACTTAAATCTGCAAACTGCAATTCTGACAAACGAAACAGATCGTTGATTAACATGGCGTATTCATCAACCGTTCGGTGCTTATCTGTCCCAACCCGCCAGTTTTCCAGCAAAGTTTGTCCATCATAAATACCCAGAACTGTATTGCTATTTCCGACATCAACAACCAATAACATCTGCTTCTTTGGCTCCCACAATTATCCAGTTAATATTTTTCAGTCGGTCGAATATCACCAGCAAGAATTCGCTCAACTTTGCCATTATTCAGCTGCAGTTGTAACGCCCCATCAACATCCAACCCCACAACGGTACCACAGCAACTATGACTTCCCTGATCAACCTCAACTTGTACATTGATCAGCTTACAGAGACTTTCCCAGCGACGCCTTATTGGAGAGAATCCATCCCGTAGAAATTCAGAATAGTATAGATCCAGACGTTGTAAAAATGCCCGTACAAAAACTAACCGATCAACTGACTTTCCGGTTTCCAGAAGGGCTGAGGTTGCAGGGTAATTGAGGCCATCAGGAAACTGACTTGCTGTCATATTAAGATTAACACCGACCCCGAGAATAACAAAATGAATCTGTTCTGTCTCAGCATTCATTTCATTGAGTAATCCGGAGATTTTGGCACCATTAACCAGGATATCATTCGGCCATTTTACTTCTGCAGGCAGCTGACAAACCTCTTTCAGGGTTTCGACAACGGCAACGGCAGAAAGAAAAGTTAATTGGGGGGCCTGTTGTACGGGGATCTGGGGACGCAACAAGATGGAACAATAAAGATTAACTCCGGGAGGAGATTCCCAGAGCCGCCCAAGACGACCTCGACCAGACTTTTGCTGGTCAGCAACAACCACCGTACCCTCGATCGCCCCCTCTTCAGCTATCCGGCGAGCCTGAATATTGGTTGAATCTATTTCGGCAAATGAAACAACCCTTTGGCCAATCAACTGGCAAGCCAGGCCAGCTTCTATATCAGCAGCTTCCAGTAAGTCAGGGGCAGCAATCAATCGATAACCCAGGGAATGTTTGGCTTCAATTTCAAAACCTGATTCACGTAAGACCTTAACCTGTTTCCACACAGCTGCCCGGGAAATATGCAGCAAATGGCTGATTTTCTCTCCAGAGAGATACTCTCCTGGATGGCTGCGCAGCAAGGTTTGTATTCTGTCGCGTGAAGTCAATGGCTCTCCAATTAACTGAATAACATGGAAATATCAGCCGCCAGAACCGAATGGGTCAAAGCCCCAACGGAAATAATATCGACACCCGTTTCCGCAATATCCCGAACTCGTTCCAAATTGACCCCGCCGGAAGCTTCAACCAATGCTCTACCGGCAATCAGTTCAACCCCCTGAGACATTTCAACAAGGCTCATATTATCCAGCATAATGATATCGGCACCAGCCTGGAGTGCTTCCTCAACTTCCGCCATATTTCGTGTTTCAATTTCAATTTTAAGAGTATGTGAAAGCTTCCCTTTCGCCCTTTCAATAGCGGCAGAGATTCCACCAGCAGCAGCGATATGATTTTCTTTGATAAGAACCCCGTCGAACAGACCAATCCGATGATTCCGACCACCCCCCATGCGCACAGAATACTTATCCAGAGCCCGTAACCCAGGAACCGTCTTGCGGGTATCAACAATTTTCGCGGTTGTCCCTTCTACCGCAGCAACATATTGAGCAGTTAAGCTGGCAATCCCACTCATTCGCTGCAATAAATTCAGTGCGACACGTTCCCCCTGCAACAGAACCGAAGATTTCCCTTTCAGCCAGGCAATCACCTCTCCCTTACGCACAGATTGGCCATCAACAAAGATCTTTTCAAAGCGGACATCGCGGTCAAGGGTACGGAAAACCGCCTCAGCAACATCAATCCCCGCTAAAGTAAAATTTTCTTTGGCAACCAAATCTGCCCGAGCAACACTATCCCGTACTATCGTAACTTCGGTCGTCACATCCCCCAGGCCGATATCCTCTTCCAATGCGGTGCGGACAATTCTTTCAATTTCAAACTGCATCGGTTAAAACTCCAGACCGGGTCAAGACCCGTAAATATATGGATATAATCGGTGAAAAGAACCCAATTTATAGCATATCACCGATTCCTCTCGCAACCGAAAATGCGGGCATTAGTCACGGGAATCCCCTTTACATTTCCACAACTTGTGGTAAAAATAGAGTCATAATCGGATGGACAGAATGATGATTTTATAAATATTTAAAAGGAGCAGCAAATGAAAAGTTTATTGATTATCCTACTGCTTGGACTCCCCCTCGTTTTGGGAGCTTGCGTCAGCAAAAACACTTACCAACAAAAAGTCAACGAAGCTGATTTATTGACTCATGATGTCACTGATCTTTCGGAGGTTGTCAGTGAGTTACGTCAAGATAAAAAAAATCTTCAGGACGACCTTTC
>JAUVCS010000173.1 GCA_030590745.1 Desulfuromusa sp. | reverse complement strand
GCCCCTAACGTCACCACCATATCTCCGGGCTCAACCATTTCAGCAACGTACTCACTCACCTCTTCCAATGAGGCCAGATAAACAACCGATTTATGTCCATGCTTTATTATTCCATCGACCAAAGCTTCCCCGGTTGCCCCCGCAATCGGTTCTTCCCCCGCCGCATAAACATCTGTAACCACCAGCAGATCTGCCTGATAAAATGCCGTCATAAAATCCTCAAACAGTGCTGCGGTCCGGGTGTAACGATGGGGTTGAAAAATTGCAATAATCCGCTTATTCCAGCCACTCTTTGCCGCACTCATCGTTGCTTTAATCTCAGCTGGATGATGACCATAGTCATCAATAATCATAATATTGTTGATTTCATCCCGCAATTCAAAGCGCCGCTGCAAGCCACCAAAGTTACGGAATCCACCCAGAATTGTCTGAAACGGGATTTCCAGCTCATAGGCAACGGCAAGAACCGCCAGGGCGTTCAAAACATTATGGCGACCTGGCATGCGGAAGGAGATCCTGCCCAATTCCTCCCCTTGATAAAAAGCAGTAAAGCTGGTCCGTTCCTGACGGTGTTGAATATCTTCGGCATGAAAATCAGCCTGACTAGTCAAACCATAGGTAATAAAACGTTTTTTAACCTGGGGAAGAATATCCTGAATATTGGGGTCATCAAGACACAGAACCGCTCGACCATAAAACGGAACCTTGTTGATAAAATCGATAAAAATTTGCTTTATTTCGTCAATTCCTGAATAAAAATCAAGGTGATCAGCATCGATATTGGTCACAACGGCAATCGTTGGTGACAGGTGCATGAATGAGCCATCGGATTCATCAGCTTCAGCCACCAGAAATTTACCCCGACCCAGTTTGGCATTAGAACCAAATGCATCCAGCTTCCCCCCGATAACTGCGGTAGGGTCGATCCCGGCATGATGCAACACCACTGACATCATACTGGTTGTCGTGGTTTTTCCATGAGTTCCGGCAATCGCAATGCCATATTTCATCCGCATCAATTCAGCAAGCATCTCAGCCCGGGGAATCACCGCAATATGTTGCCGGAGCGCCTCGACAACCTCCGGGTTGTCCTGACTAACTGCTGTGGAGGTGACAACCACATCAACTTCACTGATATTTTCAGCACTATGACCGATCACAATTTCACCACCAAGTTCTGCTAATCGGCGGGTCGTATCAGATTCACGCAAATCCGATCCGGAGACACGATAATCAAGATTTAACAGCAGTTCAGCAATTCCGCTCATGCCAATCCCACCAATACCGACAAAATGAATCTTCTTGATCCGTCCGTACATCTATCTCTCCTCCACCAGGGGATTTCCAAGTTGCCGGCGCGCCTCATTGAGAACCTGCTCCGCTGCACCCGGCAAACCTAATTGTCGACCCTGATCAGCCATACTTTGTAATGTTTGTTGATCCTTCCAGAGATTCCTCACCAGAACGGCTAGAGACTCAGGATCCAATTCACTTTGAGGGACCGATATTGCCGCTCCGGCATTCTCCAGGGCTTTTGCGTTGGCTGTCTGATGATCTCCAGCTGCATAAGGAAACGGGATTAAAATTGCAGCACGCCCACAGGCTGCCAATTCAGACAGTGTTGTTGCTCCGGCACGACAGATAACCAGACTTGCATCAGCGTAAGCACTGGTCATATCGTCAATAAAAGGGACCACCTGTACAGGATCAAATCCGGCATCACGATAACCCTGCTGCACCGACAAAAAATCCTCTTCACCGGTCTGGTGGAGGATCTCTGGCCGATCATCCCAGTCATACATCGCTGGCAATATCTTCAGCACCGCCTGATTAATTGCATGAGCTCCCCGGCTCCCGCCGAAAATCAGCAGCTTTCCTCGTACTGGGATCTGCGCTGGGACGGTATCCAGGCCCTGCCGTAATGGATTCCCGGTCACCAGAGTTTTACTCTGGTGAAAACCACTGCCACTGTTTGCAAAAGAGAGACAAATTGTCCTTGCCCATCTCCCCAACAATCTGTTGCTTAAGCCGGGAATCGCATTCTGTTCATGAATCAAATACGGAACACCCGCCATTTTTGCCATCAGTAACAGCGGAACCGAGGCATAGCCTCCGACACCGATAACCAGATCAGGTTTGAACATTTGCATAATTACTTTTGCCTGAATCAGGCTCTTTGCCAACTTGGGTGCTAATTCCAGTTTGCCACGCCAGCCTCGACCCACCACACCAACCATATCAACAGTCGCCAACGGCAAACCCAGTTTGGGAAGCAACCGATATTCCAAGCCCCGCTTGGTGCCAACAAATAGAACCGCTGAATCTACATCCTGTTTCAGCAACAGTTGCCCCAGTGCTACCGCAGGAAAAAGGTGTCCTCCGGTTCCGCCACCGGCCAGCAGCAACCTCACTTGGTTGCCCCTTTGGTATTTGAAATATTCAATAGAATCCCGACAGCAAACAGACTTACGACCAGACTGGTACCCCCATAAGAGATAAAGGGCAAAGCCAGCCCTTTTGTCGGCAGCAACCCCATACACACAGACAAATTCACAAATGCTTCCAATCCAAGTAACAAAGTCAGGCCAAAGGCGAGATTTTTGCCAAAAGGATCCTGACAATTTGATGCGATGCGGATGCCGCAAAGAATCAGCATCAGAAAAAGTGCAGCAACAACCAATGTCCCTACCAAACCAAGTTCTTCGCCGATTACAGAAAAAATAAAATCGGTATGTGCTTCTGGGAGATAAAATAATTTCTGTTCACCAACTCCCAAACCCTGTCCCAGTACCCCCCCCTTACCAAAGGCAACCATACTTTGAATAATCTGGAATCCGGTATCAAAAGGATCATCCCAAGGGTCAAGAAAAGCCATGATTCGGCGGCGGCGATATTCAACCTGCATGATCAAAAAATAGACCACTGGCAAGGTCATCAGAACTGTCGGGAGAAGATAGCGCCAACGCACTCCGGCCACAATCAACATCCCCATAGCCACCCCGGCAATAATCATTGCGCTGCCTAGGTCAGGTTGTTTCAGCAACATCCCGAGTAACAATCCAAGGACGATCATGTAGGGAAGATACCCTTTAAGCAGCGAACGAACTTTCTCTTTTTTGCGGGTCAGAGAGTGGGCCAGATAAAGGACTAATGCTAACTTCACTATTTCTGCCGGTTGCACCGTTAACCCAGGCAAATGTAACCAGCGCATTGCCCCACCAACCCGCACCCCCATACCGGGGACAAACAGCAAGCCCAGCAGGACGATACTCACTAACAGGGAAATCACCGCTAATTTCCGCCAGTTTTTATAGTTAAAATAGGTTGTAAACACCATCAAGCCGAAACCAACCAGAGCATAAATAAACTGTCTCTTCAGGAAATAAAAACCGTCATGAAACCGCTCTGCTGCCATAATTGCCGATGAGGAATAGACCATCACCACACCAATACAG